>CALGSR010000473.1 GCA_937902115.1 uncultured Bacillus sp.
CCTGCTTCATTTAACAATTTGACAAAGGACTGAGCAATCTTTTGACTCCGATTATCAAAAGCTCCCATCGAACCGACCCAGAAAAGGTATTCGAATTCCTCGCCGGCTTTCGAAACTTCCTTCACTGTCGGCACATGAACATCCTCGATTGCCTCGCGCCAGTTTTCTTTTTCCTTGCGGTTTAGGCCCCATGGATTTCCTTGGCGTTCAATATTCGTCATCGCCCGCTGTGCATCAGAATCAAGCTTTCCTTCTGTTAAAACAAGGAAGCGACGCAGGTCAATAATTTTCTCGACATGTTCATTCATGACCGGACATTGGTCCTCACAGTTGCGGCAAGTTGTACAAGCCCAAATTTCCTCCTCAGTAATGACGTCGCCAATCAGACTTGGATTATAAGCCAACCCTGCAGCGGCTTCATCTGCGCCTTGGCTTGAGGAGGCCAGCGCTAATTGATTCCCCTCTGTTTTGGCAAAAGCAAAGGTTGGCACCCAAGGCTGCTTCCCGGTTACGGCGGCCCCATGGTTTGTTAAATGGTCCCGCAATTTCAGCATCAAATCCATTGGTGAGAGCATTTTACCTGTTCCGGTAGCCGGACACATGGAGGTACAGCGTCCGCATTCCACGCAGGCATATAAATCAATTAACTGATGCTGAGTAAAGTCAGCAATGCGCCCGACTCCGTAAGATTCCTGTGTTTCATCTTCAAAATCAATTTTCGTCAGCTTCCCTGGTTTCTCTAGTCTGTTAAAATAAACATTCGCCGGTCCGGCAATTAAATGCGCATGTTTTGATTGCGGCACGTAGACAAGGAAGGTCAGCAGGATTAATAAATGAGCCCACCAGGCGATATAAAAGATACTGATGGAGGCTGTTTCCCCTACCCACAAAAACAGAATAGAAATTAAGGAAGCAACCGGTTCAGACCAAGTTGGATTTTCCAGATGCCAAACGATTCCCATCCCGTTTCCGAGAAGGACAGTAAGCATGAGCCCGCCAATAAAAATAAGAACAAGTCCGGATTTGAAGTTTCTTTTTAAACGGACAAGCTTTTCAATGTAGCGGCGGTGAAAGGCCATCAAGACAGCGACTAAGATGATAAGTGTTACGATTTCTTGGAAGAAAGTAAATGCCGGATACAACGGACCTAACGGCAGGTGGGCACCAGGCTTAATGCCTTTGATAATAAAATCAATCGCCCCAAATTGAACAAGAAGAAAGCCGTAGAAAAACATCACATGCATTATTCCGCTTTTTTTGTCCTTGAGCAATTTCTTCTGCCCAAATACATTGACCCAAATTTTGTTGAACCGTTCCTTCATATTGTGATCGAATTCAACCTTTTTCCCTAGTTTTATGTACTGGATTCGGGTCTTGATTAAGTACACAAACAAACTAACTGCGTAAGCGGTTACAAGTAGAAAAGCCGCTAAGTTTACCCACAGTATCGCATTCATTGAGGTTCAACCCCCTTTTCATTTTTTATCTTTTCTAACAAAACAAAATTTTCTGATTTATATAATTATATTATATACTGAACGCACGCTCAGTCAACTAATTTTTGTCAATTGGGACGAAGTTTCTGAATAATGTAACACACTCTCTTTTTCTTATTCCAGATTCATGCTTCTACTAGTGATCCTTTGCGAACGAGAAAGCGTCTTTTACCTACTGAAATTTTCACCCTTCCCTTGAGCTAAGCCCGATCTCCATGACATAGGATATATTCCGGCAGTGCATACTAATCACTGTACACAGCTTAAGGAGGCATGCACGATTGAAGATACTTGCCATCGTTTTAATCCTTTTACTACTAATCGTCCTTTGGTTTCTGCTTGACTTTCTTATTGGCAGAAGAAAACATCTGCGAGCATTGAAGGTGCAAATCTTTCCAAACCGGAAAAGTGATATTAATTTCTTCGCAACCGGGCCGTCATTATTTAACGATTATTTTTCAGAGTTAAAAGCTGCGAAAAAGCACATTCATATCTCATTTTATATTATTCATGATGATGATATCAGCTTACAGTTCTTTGATATTCTGAAAAAGAAAGCTCGGGAAGGTGTCGAGGTCCGCTTAATAGCTGATTATATTGGTGCGAAAAAGGTGACAAAGGAAATGATTGAAGGACTAAGAACAGCCGGAGGCCATTTTGTCTTTTCACAAAAGGTTAAACTGCCTTTTCTTTTTTATTCCTTGCAAGTGCGGAATCACCAGAAAATTACGATCATTGACGGCAAAATTGGCTATCTCGGTGGGTTTAATATTGGAAAGGAATATATAAACCTGGACCCGAAGCTGACCCCATGGCGTGACTATCATTTAAAATTCACGGGTGAAGGGGTTCAGGATATACAGACCTGTTTCCTGAAAGATTGGCAACGTGATGCCAACGTACAAATTGAAGGGCAAGAGGCCTATTTTCCTGCCTTGGAAAAAGGACAGTATGAGCATAAAATTTCCCCGACAGAAGGGGTTTATCTTGAAAATATCTTTTCAGAATTGATTCAGAGCGCAAAACACTCAATCCGTATCGGTTCCCCTTATTTTATTCCCGGAAAGAAGGCCTTCCGCGAGCTGCAAAACGCTGTGAAAAGAGGGGTGAAACTTGAAATCCTTGTTCCGATTATGTCTGACCACCCACTTGTCAAAGAGGCCTCTTATCACTATTTACGCACCCTGATTCGTTTGGGAGCACATGTGTATCAATACAAAACAGGCTTCTATCATGCCAAGGTCTTGATTATTGATAAGGAAATCTGCGATGTCGGTACGGCTAATTTTGATAAAAGAAGCTTCTATCTAAATCTGGAAATTAATTGTTTTACCTATGACAGGGAATATATCGAACAAGTGACTCAAGTATTTGAACATGACCGGGCCAACAGCACCACTGTCGCACTGCACAATATCAGCAGCAAGAATCCATGGCGGATCATAAAAGAACTGATTGCACGCTCTGTCTCCTTTTTCTTGTAACATAACAAAGAAGCACGAGGTCAGCCCCGTGCTTCCAAATATTATTTTTCGGGAAATAATTTTTCCCTTGTGGAGCGGTTAACACTTAAATTTCTTAATTAATTGTTGCAAATCCTCTGCCATTTTCGCAAGGTAGCCTGCTGATGCGGAGATTTCCTCGGTCGATGCCAGCTGCTCTTCTGTAGAGGCGGAAACCTTTTGCGCGCTGGAGCTGGATTCTTCTGCTACTTGCGTGACAAACTGCATCGATTCAACTATCTGTGCCGCACCTTCAGCCATTTGCTGCGTCGCGCTGGAAACTTCTTGAATCTGTGCCGTCACATCCTCGATCGAATACTGAATCTGTGTAAAGGAATTTCCAGCTGTATCAACGATTCCGATTCCCTCAATAACTGCCTTGGAGGCATATTCCATCGATTTTATTGCCTTATTCGTTTCACCTTGGGTAGCCGCAAGCAATTCAGAGATTTCTTTAGCAGAGTGGGCGGACTGCTCGGCAAGTTTGCGCACCTCATCCGCGACAACGGCGAAACCGCGTCCGTTTTCACCCGCTCTTGCGGCTTCAATCGCTGCATTCAAGGCAAGCAAGTTGGTCTGGTCAGCAATACCTGTGATCACTCCGGTAATTTGCCCGATTTCCCTTGAGCGCTCTCCAAGTCCAATAATTACTTCTGATAATCCCTTCACCGTTTCATTAATCGATTTCATTTGCTGTCCGGCGGTTTTAATCGCCTTTTCCCCTTCTACAGCCTTCTCGGAGGTCTCTACCGCTGCCGTTGAAACGCTCTGTGAACTTTCTGCAATTTGCTGGACGCCAATCGACATTTCATTTACGGTTTGATACGTTTCCTCAATGCTTTGAACTTGCTTTTCAACACTTGAGGCCACTTGATACATCGTGGCTGCGATTTGCTCAGTTGCGTGACTAGACTGTTCTGCACTTGCTGTTAATTGCTCCGAAGAGGCCGCAACCTGTTCTGCACTGGAATTTACTTGCTGGATGACTTCGCGAAGATTGTTTTTCATGACATTAAGCGTTTCAGCCAAGTCCCCAATTTCGTCTTTATTTCTCACAGACACATCAGCTGCCGCCAAATTCCCATCCGCAATTTCCTTTGAATAATCAATTAAATCCGAAATGGCCTTTGTCTTTCTTCTAATGATCCAAATCGTAACCACACATGCTGCCGCCATGGGAAAAATACCAAGGAGAAAGCTTCCTTGTACAGCCTCCCATGTTCGATCGCTAACAATTTTCGCATCAAAATCAATCGCATTAATCGCAATGATTTCTTTATTTGGATCGTGATCTTCAAAAATTGGCGCATAGCCTGTCAGACGCTTCATGCCGCCAAATTCATAAACCTCAGAATAATGCGGATGCTTTGTTTCCTGAATCATCTGAAGAATCTCTTTATCGACATAAAACTGATCGCCTGCTTTAAATCCCTGCTCCTTCAGGTTATCATCTGCTGCCAAAATCGTCCCGTCCAAAAGCAAGATATATTGATCTTCAAAAATTTGCTTATGATCCGTTGTCCAATCCAAAGAGTTCTCTACATCCTTTAATAGCGTTTTATCCCCTGCTATAAGGGCTTCAATATCGGCAGGATCAACTAATCCTGTCGTAATATTGGCACAGCCTACCGCTTCAATCCCAGCTGCCTCATAAGTTTTACGGTAGCTTGACCAGTAATTTGAAATAGAAGTAATCATCAGCGAAATGAAAATGACGATTACAATAATGATGCCCAGCTGCCATGTTAAACTCTTTCTCATCGTGTTTCTCCCCCTATATCCCCTCTATGGACTATATTCTCCCTTTTGTAGACAATTCTTTTGATTCTATTATACTAGAAAATTAAGAAAATAGTCTCATCTTTTATATAAATTCCCAAGAAGAAGGATATATATTTTGAGTTGCTTCCTAGAAACAAATGGGACTTTAGGTAAAACGCACGGAGATGGGAGGGAATTAGCGCAAAAAAAAACCTCCTAAAAGGAGGCTTTTTTGTTTACATTTTTTCCGGGGCAGATACACCAATCAACGCCAATGCGTTTTTCAATGTAATTTGGACCGTTTTAATTAAAGCAAGACGGGCTTTCGTTTTTTCCGGCTGCTCGTCATCAAGAACCTTTTCTGCATTGTAAAAGCTGTGGAACGCAGAAGCGAGTTCGAAAATATAATTCGTAATACGATGCGGTGTTCTTTTCTGTGCCGCTTCGCCAATCGCCTGCGGGAATTCACCCAATTTCTTCAAGACATCGATTTCTTTTTCCGCGCTTATATGCGAGAAATCAGCCTGGCCATTTACAGTTAGATTCTTCTCTTCCGCCTGGCGCAGAATGCTGCAAATCCGGGCATGGGCATATTGTGCATAATAAACGGGATTTTCATTGGATTGTGATACCGCTAAATCAAGGTCAAAGTCCATATGTGTGTCCGCGCTTCTCATAGCAAAGAAATAACGCGTTGCATCGAGGCCGACCTCATCAACTAAATCCCTCATCGTTACCGCTTTACCTGTCCGCTTGCTCATCTTCATTTTCTCGCCGTTTTTGTACAGATGAACGAGCTGGATGATTTCCACTTCAAGAGTGTCAGCATCATAGCCTAACGCCTGAATTGCTGCCTTCATCCGTGGAATATAGCCGTGGTGGTCGGCACCCCAAATATTGATTAATTTTTCAAAGCCGCGCTCAAGCTTGTCACGGTGGTAGGCAATATCCGGTGTTAAATACGTATAAGAACCGTCCTGCTTAATCAAGACACGGTTTTTATCATCGCCGAAATCAGTGGAGCGGAACCATGTTGCCCCTTCCTCCTCATAGATATAGCCAGTCTTTCTTAATGCTGCTAGGGCTTCGTCGATTTTACCATTATTGTATAATGAAGTTTCTGAATACCACACGTCAAAGCCAACGCGGAAATCTTCTAAATCACGCTTCAATTTCGCCAATTCCTGTTTCATTCCGTACTCACGGCAGTAGGCAAAGCGTTCTTTTTCATCCATATTGACAAGTTTGTCGCCCACTTCTTCTGCAAGCTGTTTCCCGATTCCAATAATATCCTCGCCTTGGTAGCCATCCTCCGGCATCGGTTTATCCATGCCAAGAGCCTGGAAGTAACGGGCTTCAACAGAAAGCGCCAGATTGTTAATTTGGTTTCCGGCATCATTAATATAATATTCACGGGAAACATCATAACCTGCTTTGGCTAAAACATTGCATAGGGAGTCCCCGACAGCAGCACCGCGTGCATGACCTAAATGAAGGTCACCGGTTGGGTTAGCTGAAACAAACTCAACCTGAACCTTTTGCCCGTCGCCGACTGTTGTTTCACCGTATTTATCCCCTGCTTCTAAAATCGCCGGAATTAAATTCGTTAAATAGCTGTTATTCATATAAAAGTTGATAAACCCTGGGCCGGCTACCTCAATTTTTTCAATTGAAGCTTTTGATTTATCAAAGTTGGCCACGAGCTCTTCAGCAATCATTTTCGGTGCCTTTTTTGCTATCCTTGCCAGTTGCATCGCCATATTTGTGGAATAATCTCCATTGACTTTGTCCTTTGGCGTTTCCAAAATGACATCTGGAAGCTGCTCTCTAGTTGCTAATCCTGCTTTCACCACTGCAGCAGCAATTTCCTCCTTCAATTTCCCTTGTACTTGCTCGACAATATTCATCTTTTTTCCCCCTCAAAAGAAATCAACAAATGATAGGTGCCTGCTTGCGTTCCCTGCATGTTCAAATCATATAAGATGTCAATTTCACCTTTATTGGCAGTCTCATTAAACTCATGATTGATTCTGCTTGTTTTTGTTTTCATTTCCAGCGTGCCGTACGGTGTTTCGTAACTGCCGGTTAAATGTTTATTTTTCTGAAAGGGCAGGCGCATCTTTACCGCTCCCTTGCGTAAAATAGAGCCTTCCCCTTCAGCTATTTTCACTGTTGTTTGAATGTTTCCGCCTTCTTCCGTTATTTCTTCGTAGCGGAGAAAGACGGAGCTTGTCTTTTGGATATACTCACCAAATGTAATGAACTCGTATGTTTCGTGATCGTGACCGTTACGGATCGTCGTTTTCACTGATATTTTAACAGGCATCTGCCCTGAATCTTGAGCTGGCAACGGCCGCACCCCTTTTCTAAGCACATTAGCCATCTTTTACACA
The DNA here is from genome assembly GCA_937902115.1 of uncultured Bacillus sp. Lineage (GTDB taxonomy): Bacteria > Bacillota > Bacilli > Bacillales > Cytobacillaceae > Bacillus_BD. The sequence goes on from CALGSR010000473.1 coordinate 7,153, forward strand.
TTTTAGACTAAGTTTTAGGTATTTATAAAAACAAATAAATGAATATAACCTTATCAGTATAAATTTTTTGTCGATTCGTTTCAAGCAGGGGCGGAAAAAGATGCTAATTTTTATTTGGACATCTCAGTTGGATTTGCCAGGGTTTTATTTTTCTAAAAAAATGGCTCTGTTAAACTTGGTTGTTGATTTCCGTTCCAGGCACGCACGGTTCTGCGGGCGACCGACAAGCCTCCTCGACACTTCGTGTCTGCGGGGTCTCGTCTGTCTCGCTTCTCTGAGCGGGAGTCTGCGTGCCTTCCACTCCAATCAACAAAGTACTAAAAATCAACATTGACCTTTAACACAGCAAAAAAATAAATGGTTTATACTAATGGTAGATGCTTTGTAAAGGACTGGTGATTTATTTGAGTTTTTGGACGAAGGAAAAAATCATGATGTATGTAGATGCCTGTGAAATGTTAAATTATCCGGATATCCCACTTGGCCCTTACTTCAAAAATATCATTACGGCGAATGATACGGTCATGGACATTGGCTGCGGGACCGGGGTCGTTTCTCTATACTTGGCTTCGCTCTGTCAAACCGTGACAGCCGTTGACCCGGATGAAGAGGCAATTGCCTATATGAAACAAACAACCGCCGAGCGCGGCATGACCAATCTGGACATTGTTCACAGCAAATGGCCGGATCCCTCGCTTGCACCATGTGATGTAACAGTAATTGCCTATGTATTCCATGCGCTAAATGATCTTGAAAAAATAAAAGAGCTCCTCCGGATCACAAAACGAACGGGAATCATCCTCGAACCGATCACAAAAATGGGATTCTACGAGCCACTGTACCGCCATTTAGGCATCGAAATGAAGAAGCCTGACAACAACAGTAACAGCTCAAAGACAATTGAAATGCTCCAATCGCTAGGGGGTTCCGTTAAAGTAGAGGAAATTGCCCATGACTTTGGACAGCCGGTTGCCTCCCTTGATGAAGCCGCCGCATTCCTTTGGGGTAAGCTTCATATAGGCGAAGAATATTACGAAAAGGTACGTGAAGTCGTAGAAGACTACACTGAAATCCGCCAAGGCCGGCTTTACGTCCCAAACCACCGCGTCAACCGCCTCATCACCTTCCAAGCCGGTGCCAGGCACTAAAAAAAGACAAATGTCCATTTGCGGTGCCTAGCATCAAAAATGGACATTTGTTTGTGTCCAGGGGACACGCTGTTCTATTTTGCCGCAAAGCCGAGAAGCATTTCCCGGAGCAGCTTGCTTGCGGTGTTGACGGTTTGTTCGGAGTGGTCGTAGATTGGAGCTACTTCGACGAGGTCAGCCCCGACCACATTCACTTCGGAACGAGCAATTTCATGAATCGAAGCCAGCAGTTCCCTTGATGTGATCCCGCCGCAGTCTACCGTTCCAGTGCCTGGTGCATGGGCTGGGTCTAATACATCAATATCAATCGTGACATAAACCGGGCGTCCGGCTAATGACGGCAGTACTTCCTGAAGCGGTTTGTGGACATCAAATTTATAAATACTCATGCCCACTTCCTTCGCCCACTCAAATTCCTCTTTCATACCGGAACGAATCCCGAAGGAGTAAACATTTGTCGGACCGATTAAGCCTGCTGCTTTACGAATTGGTGTCGAATGGGATAATTCCTCCCCTTCATAATTCTCGCGCAAATCGGTATGGGCATCCATATGGATAATCGCTAAATCCGGATATTTTTTATACATCGCCTTGATTACCGGCCATGTCACTAAATGCTCTCCGCCCATGCCAAGCGGAAATTTACCGTCAGCCAGCACCTTGTCCAAAAATTCCTCAATCAATTCAAGACTCTTCTGCGCATTGCCAAATGGAAGCGGAATATCTCCTGCATCAAAATAGTTATAGTCTGCTAAATCCTTATCCAAATATGGGCTGTATTCTTCAATCCCGATAGAGACTTCGCGGATCCGCCCCGGACCGAACCGCGAACCCGGGCGGTAGCTGACCGTCCAATCCATCGGCATTCCATAAATCACAATCGAGCTCTCCTCATAAACGGGATGACTCTTAATAAAAACATTGCCTGAATATGCTTCATCAAAACGCATCGTTGATTCCTCCTATTTCCTGTTAACTGTTAGACCTCAACTTTAATTTGTGTGAAAGTAAAGGTTTATTTTAGTTAGCTGATTTTCCATCCATCTTACTATCACCTGATTCTTTTTTAACCAAACACCAGAAAGATTATAGTAGAATCAATCTATATTGAAAAGCAAAAAGTTAGTTTGCCCCCCTAGAAATGTTTAAAACCGCAAAATCATTCCTATAATGATCAAGAAAAGTGGAAGCGCCTTGCCCAGCGACGAGACTATCCAGGATGTGCTGACTTCGACGTTAAGCGATTGACAAGTTCCTCTATGCACTCCCTTCTTGCGATAAAGGAAACACGGAGAGCCGTACGTGCGCATTCGTGTTGACGCAATCGTTGCGGAGGAAGTATGAAGTACATTAGTAGCTAGGCGCTGGAACTAGACAACAGTCTAAATTCATAGTGCTATATTTTTCTTATTTCTATACTAAACATGGAACGGAAAACCCAGTATCCTAATAAGGACTTTAACGAATGATTTACGGGGGTGAGGATATGGAGATTGTAACGAATCACCGATTCCGCAAAACAGCGAAAATCTTTAGAGCACTAATTATTATCGGTTTAATTGCCTTCCTTATCATGCTGCTCATTTTGATTGGCATCATCACATATGCAAAAATCCTTGGCCCGCCGCCGCTTACCGTCCCGCAGTCGTCTCTGATTTATGCCGATGACAGCAGTATCATCGGGGAAAGCCACAGCGGGCAAAAACGCTACTGGGTCAACCTTGACGAAGTCAGTCCTTACTTAGTAGACGCGGCAATTTCGATTGAGGATCGGAATTTTTATGAACATCACGGCTTTGATTATAAACGGATTGCCGGTGCTGTCCTTGCTGACCTCAAAGCAATGGCCAAGGTACAGGGTGCAAGTACAATCAGCCAGCAGTATGCCCGTAACCTCTATCTCGAGCACGAGAAAACATGGAAACGGAAGCTGAACGAAGCCTTCTATACGATCCGCCTTGAGCTTAATTATGAAAAGAAAGACATTTTGGAAGGCTATTTAAATACAATTTATTATGGCTACGGTGCCTACGGCGTCCAAGCGGCAAGCCAGTTTTATTTTGCAAAAGATGCCTCTGAACTGACATTGGCGGAGGCCTCGATGCTCGCCGGGATCCCGAAAGGTCCAAGCATTTATTCGCCTTTAGCTTCAATGGAAAAAGCAAAGCAGCGGCAAAACATTATTTTAGCCGCGATGGAGGAAAACGGCGCCATCACGAAAGAGGAAGCTGGGATGGCGCAAAAGGAAGAGTTGGCTATTATCGGCAAGCACCCGCATAATATGCTCGTCACTGCCCCGTATTTTCAGGATGCAGTAAGGCAGGCATTGAAATATGACTTGGGGCTCGATGAACGGACGATTGAGCTTGGCGGATTAAAAGTCTATACCACGCTTGATCGCAAACAGCAGGATCTTGCCGAAAAGACAATTGAAAAACTAGTCGATGAAGATTCAGAAATTCAGGTTGGCTTTGTTGCGATGGATCCAAAAACCGGCCATGTCAAGGCGCTCGTCGGAGGACGGGATTATGAGGAAAGCCCGTTTAACCGGGCCACCCAGGCCGTGCGCCAGCCAGGATCAACTATTAAGCCGCTCCTCTATTATGCCGCACTCGAGCAGGGCTTTACCCCGTCAACCGAGATGCGAAGCGAGGAAACAACCTTTTGGTTTGATGATAATCGCTCGCAGTATACCCCGCATAATTTTAATAATAAATATGCGAATGATGATATTACAATGGCTCAGGCCCTCGCAGTGTCTGACAATGTCTATGCCGTCAAAACCCATTTATTTCTTGGGGAAGATGTCCTCGTACAGACGGCAAAGCGATTTGGAATTCAGTCAGACATGCAGCAGGTGCCTTCCCTTGCCCTTGGAACATCCGGGGTAAAGGTGATCGAAATGGCCAACGCCTACAGCTTGTTTGCCAATGGTGGAAAAAAGGTACATCCAATCATGATTAAACGGGTCGAAAATCATAAAGGCGAAGTCATCTATGAAAAGGAGAACGAGTCCGAAATGGTCTTGCGGCCCGAATTAGCCTTTGTCATGACAGGAATGTTTGATGAAAAACTAAACGGCTACGCCAGTGTGACCGGCAGCACAATTGCGGACGAAATGACCCGAACCTATGCCGGAAAATCAGGCTCTACCAATTCTGACAGCTGGATGATTGGCTATGCACCGCGCCTCGTATCAGCCGTCTGGACCGGCTACGATAACGGTGAAACACTCGAGCTCACAAGTGACAAAATATATGCGAAAAACATCTGGCTTCAATTTATGGAGCAGGCGCTCGCGGGCACAAGCGCCAAGTCATTCAAAGCACCGAAGGGAACCATCGGCGTCTACGTTAATCCGGAAAACGGAAAGCTCGCCACTGACGACTGTCCTGTCAAACGGTTCACCTACTTTGCAAAGGGTACTGAACCAACCGAATACTGCACAGACCACCTGACAGACGATAAGAACGAACCGAACGCGAAAGAAAAGAAACAACAAAAAGACAAAGAACCAAACCCATGGTACAAAAAAATCCTCCCTTGGGGCTAATCGGTGCCAGGCACCGATTAAAGACAAATATCCACTCCCACGGGACAACAGGGATTTTCCTGATTGAACCCATATAAGAAGAAAAAGCTTAGGCTAGAGCCTGAGCTTTTTCTTCTTATGCCTCTAAATCATTTTTCAGTTGCTCTTCAGATCTTTCCCACATGCCCTCATCATGCTTTTGCAGGAACTCACGCAAAATTCCTTTTGATTTGCCATCCATATGGTCGACGATAATATGACGCTTTATTGATTTATCCATCCGGTTCACATGCTCCGGCAGCGACTTGTAGCCGCGGCGTGCCTCGCGGTCAACCGACATCTCACATGCCGTCACGCCCGCATAATAGGCACCGTCCTCCCCACGGTCCACCGTTACCCACACAAGCCAAAACGGTTTTCCATTCGGAACCTCGTCTTTATTGGGCAGAAACTTAATTCCCTTTTCCACCGCACTGCGCGCATGCATCGCCCCGACATCAATGAAGGCCTCGCCCTCCTCAATATCAACAAAAACCGGTGAAACGTTATCGAGGCTCAGAGCCCCCTTGCCAAACCCTTTATGCCCGTCTGTCGGGTCATTTTTAATAATATTAAACTCTAGTTTCTTCTTTTTTGGTTCCATTTCACGTTACCCCTTTCCTTTTTGAAAAAAAATCCCTATATCCCCATACAAGCTTCGAGTCCCTTCCGAAAAGGCTGCGAACTTCTTGCGAAAGGCTCGGCGGTCGCCCGCGAACCGTGTGTGCCTGGAACGGAAATCAACACCCCTGTTTAACAAGGCCTAAAAAAATAAACCAGAGAAAAAACCATTCAATCCTGCAACCAGCCAGGGCAGCACGACACTAAAAATCGGCTGAATTGTATATTGATCAAGCGGAGTAATGAAAAGGATTAAGAAAATTAACAACCCGTACTGCTCATATTGCGTCATCTTCGCTCGCACATCCACCGGCGCAAGATCCTC
>CALGSR010000474.1 GCA_937902115.1 uncultured Bacillus sp.
ATATCTCTTAATTTCGGAAATGTCGGCTTGGCCACTAATTTGGTTACGGTTGGTTTTTCAATTTGAAAGATTTCTACTAGATGATCCTTTGTCAGAAGCTCAGGGTAACTGTATTTGCTTTTTGCATCCGCCACACCTTGCTCATAGGCTTTCTGACATAGAGTTTTAATGTGATTAATCACAATTTCATTCGCCATTTCATCAACCGGAATAGATAAATGCGCCATTTTCTCACCTCCTTAAGCTGTTTTATCTAAATTTCTTACAACGGATTCCGTTAGTTCATTATCAAAAAAAACAGCAGGTTCTACACCTAATACACTGGCTATAATTATTAGTCTTTCTACATCAAGCCTTACCTCGCCAGATGTGATGTGACGATAACCTTGTAAGGACATGTTAAGCTTATTCGCAATATGTGTTTTTGTAATACCTTTAGCAACTCTTATTTTTTCAACATTCTCATGGACCATTATCTATCACCTCCATAACTAACGTCTTTCGTTACTTTTATAATACTAACTTTTTCCGTTAGTGTCAATAACTTTTATTAAATTTCTCTCATATTTCGTTAGTTTTATATCAATATCCGTTAGTTATGATATTATTTTCTTATTAAAGTTTCGAAAAGGGAGAATTCAAAATGAGTAACATCGGTGCAAGAATTAAAGAAAAAAGGAAGGAAAAAAAACTAACACAAATTGAACTTGGAAAATCAGTTAGTGTTTCTGCCCAGGTTATTTCTAACTGGGAACGTGGATATTCAGATCCAAATCACGATGATGTTGCAAGACTTGCAGAAGTGTTAGAGTGTTCTACGGATTATCTACATGGACGTGATTCAAAAACAAGTAGTCTCCCAACTCTCACCAAAAAAGACGAAAAAGACATCGCGAAAAAGCTTGAGGACATATTAGAAAGCATGGAATCAGATACAGCTCTATCGTTCGATGGAGAGCCAATGGACGAGGAAACAAAGGGACTTGTACGAGCTGCTATTGAAAGCAATCTAATATTAACTAAACAGATAGCAAAGAAAAAATTCACTCCAAAAAAGTATCGCAAAGATAAAGATAAGGAGTGACTCTATGAGTTGGATTATGAGGGAACTCGGGAAACTAACAGAAAAGCATCAAACGAATAATCCATTCGAAATAGTTGAAAGGAAGAATATTATTATTAGGTATTTCCCCCTGGGTAACACGCTTGGTTTTTACATGAAAAACGCAAGACAAAAAGTAATTACATTAAATAGTGATAATAATCGGCATTTAATGAGGTTTGTTTGTGCCCATGAATTAGGACATGCCGTGCTGCACCAGGATGAAAATACCCCATTTTTACACAAAAACACACTCTTTTCTAAAGATAGGATCGAACGAGAAGCAAATGAGTTCGCCGTTCAGCTCCTTCTTTATGATAAGAGATTGGAAGATTACGAAACAAAGTTTGATGTTTTGAGAGAAAACGGAATTCCATATGAAATGAAAAGGTTTCTATAAAAAAATACGTCCAGAGAGAGGACATTTTATTTTTACCATTAAACGGAACATATATTCCTATTCCGCTAGTTTAATAGATTTAATATTCCGAAGGGAGAATCTTCATGGCGTCATTTCAGGATTACGAAACAAAGAAGGGAAAACGTTGGATGTTCGTCATCGAAAATGGCATCGATCCAAAAACGGGTAAAAGGCGAAGAATCGTTAAGAGAGGATTTAAGAAAGAAAAGGAGGCAAAAAACGCAGCTAAGATATTAGAGTATCATCTGGGAATCCGCAATCTAGAGACAAAAAGTGATATTACATTTAAGGATATGGCTGAAGAATGGTTATCCGTCTATAGCGTCACCGACCGAAAGATTAGCACCATTCGGGTAAGGGAACACGAAATAGGTCACCTGAACGATTATTTTGCCTTCTACAAGCTAAAAGACATTACGAAGAAGATGTATCAGAATTGTTTAAATGGACTCAAAAACAAGGATAAACTAGCTCATAATACCATTTCAGGCATACACGGCACCGCTCGTATGATATTTAAACGGGCGATGGAACAAGATTTGATTATAGAGGACCCAACCGCTTATGCTTTTATTCCAAAAGATAAAAAGACCGTTGAAGAAATTGAAAACACAAAAGTAGAAGATAAATATCTTGAAAAGCATGATTTAGCACTTTTTCTCGATAAGGCGAAGGAAATGAATGAAGAAACGTACACAATGTTATTTACATTAGCCTGGACCGGATTACGCGCCGGGGAACTGGTTGCTCTCAAATGGAAGGACATCGATTTTGAAGAGAAAACAATCAGCGTTACCAAGACTTATTACAATCCCAAAAATAACACGAAGAATTTTCATCTATTGCCTCCTAAGACAGATGGATCCATTCGTAAAATTATTGTAGAGGATGAAGTAATCCATTTATTAAAACGGCACCAAATTAAACAGAAGGCAGTAAAGCTGCAAGCAGGAAAAGATTATTTTGACCAGGACTTTGTATTCGCCAGGATGAATCCGCCTTATTTTGGTTATCCGCATTTCATTAAAACCATCGAGAACAGGATGGCCGCCGTGTTAAAGCAGCTGCCAGCGATAAAGAAACATCTAACACCACATTCATTGCGCCATACTCACACATCTTTACTGGCAGAAGCCGGTGTAGAGCTATTGCAAATTATGGACCGTCTTGGTCATACCGATGACGAAACAACGACACAAGTGTATTTGCATATTACAAAGGATCGTAAAAAAGAGGCCTCTCAAAAGTTCGGGGAACTCATGAGAAACCTCTCTAGAAACTAATTTTTACATATCGGCATCAATTCGGCATCAAAAATGATGATTAGGTGCTTCAAGCCTTGTTGTATCAGGCTTTATTTCCCTAAACTACATCATGCCGCCCATTCCACCCATGCCGCCCATGTCAGGCATTGCAGCAGCTTCTGGTTCTGGTTTATCAGCTACAACTGCTTCAGTTGTTAAGAACATTGCTGCAACGGAACCAGCGTTTTGCAGTGCAGAACGAGTTACTTTCGTTGGGTCAACGATACCAGCGTCGATCATGTTAACCCATTCTAAAGTAGCAGCGTTGAAACCAACTCCTGGTTTTTCGTTCTTTAAGCGTTCTACGATTACAGAACCTTCTAAGCCGGCATTTTGTGCGATTTGACGAACTGGCTCTTCGATGGCACGTAATACGATGTTAACGCCTGTTTTTTCATCGCCTTCTGCTTGAACAGCAGCGATTTTTTTGTAGATTTCTACTAATGCCGTACCACCACCGGCTACGATACCCTCTTCAACCGCAGCACGAGTAGAGTTTAAAGCATCTTCAATGCGTAGTTTACGTTCTTTTAATTCAGTTTCTGTAGCAGCACCAACTTTGATTACTGCAACACCGCCAGCTAATTTAGCTAGACGTTCTTGTAATTTTTCACGGTCGAAATCAGAAGTTGTTTCTTCTAATTGAGCGCGGATTTGACCTACACGGCCTGCGATTTGTTCGCTGTTTCCAGCACCTTCAACGATTGTTGTATTTTCTTTAGAAACTACAACTTTCGCAGCGCGTCCTAATTGTTCGATTGTAGCAGATTTCAGATCAAGACCAAGGTCTTCTGTAATCACTTGTCCGCCAGTTAAGATAGCGATGTCTTCAAGCATTGCTTTACGACGGTCACCAAATCCAGGAGCTTTAACAGCTACTGCATTGAATGTTCCGCGAAGTTTGTTCACTACTAATGTAGCAAGAGCTTCCCCTTCAACGTCTTCAGCAACCAATAATAATGGTTTGCCTTGTTGTACCACTTGCTCAAGAACTGGAAGAATTTCTTGAATGCTTGTGATTTTCTTATCAGTGATTAAGATATATGGATTGTCAAGAACAGCTTCCATTTTCTCAGAGTTTGTTACCATGTATGGTGAAGCATATCCACGGTCAAATTGCATACCTTCTACAACGTCTAGTTCAGTAGCAAAACCTTTAGATTCTTCAATTGTGATAACACCGTCGTTTCCAACGCGTTCCATTGCTTCAGCAATTAGTTGACCTACTGCATCATCGTCTGCAGAAATAGCAGCAACTTGGGCAATCGATTCTTTTCCTTCGATTGGTTTAGAAATAGCTTTTAATTCATCCAAAGCAGCTTGGATCGCTTTGTCAATTCCTTTACGGATGACCATTGGGTTCGCACCAGCTGTTACGTTTTTCAAACCTTCACGAATCATTGCTTGCGCTAAAACAGTTGCAGTAGTCGTACCGTCACCAGCAATGTCATTTGTTTTGCTTGCTACTTCTGCTACTAATTTTGCACCCATGTTTTCAAATGCATCTTCTAATTCGATTTCTCTAGCAATTGTTACACCATCATTCGTAATTAATGGTGAACCAAATTTTTTCTCAAGTACTACGTTACGTCCTTTTGGTCCAAGTGTTACTTTTACTGTATTTGCAAGAGTATCTACTCCGCGAAGTAGACCGCGGCGTGCTTCTTCACTAAACTTAATTTCTTTTGCCATTATGAATAACCTCCTTGAATTTACATATTCTAAGTTAAAACATTAATGTTTGTTATTATTGAATGACTGCTAAGATATCGCTATCACGCAAGATTAAATAGTCTTTTCCGTCGTATTTCACTTCTGTACCAGAGTATTTTGAGAAGATAATGCGATCGCCAGCAGAAACTTCCAGAGCCAGACGTTCACCATTCTCAAGAACGCGGCCGGAACCTACAGCAACAATTTTACCTTCTTGAGGTTTTTCCTTAGCAGAATCCGGTAAAACAATACCGCTTGCAGTTTTTTCCTCTGATTCAACAAGCTCAATTATAACACGATCACCTAATGGCTTTAACAAATGAAACAACCTCCTCAAATTATATGTAAGTAATTAGTTTTATTAGCACTCTCATCAACTGAGTGCTAACACAAGTATTATATTAATAAATCTGACTTCTATTTGCAAGTAACAAGTAGAAAATTTATTAATTTTTTTTTCATCCTCGTGTAGTATCCCATAAAATGGATTCTTTATCCGTATTTACTCAATTTTACAAAACGCTTTGAATAGCAAAATGTGTTCTATTTGAAGTGTATGTATAATTATTGATAAAATATGATGGGACGTTAAGTATGAAAAAAAAAAAGAATCATAACGGCTGCAAGAGTAAGCCAGTCTAATAAGGGGATTTTCGATTGAAAAAGGAATATGGATTCATATTAATTACGTATATCATCATGCAGCTCTCCAGTTTTTTAGGGATTCCGCTGATGGCAATCGTTGGGGGAAAAATGGGCCTGCCACCTAGTTTCCCAGTCACTTCATGGCTCGTGCTCAGTTTTACCGCCGCCTTGATCATCACTCTTTTCCTGTTGCGCAAAGAGATGAATGGTTCGATGCGGAACGAACAGGCTCTTCCGCTAGGCCCGTCTGCAGTCTGGGCTGTAGGAGGAATATTTCTTGCAATGATGGCGCAATCCCTTGCGGGGAGTATTGAATATTTAATTGGGATTGAAGTTGGCTCAGAAAATACCGAGCAAATCATTAACATGATTGAAAATGCTCCAATTATCATTCTTATCTCGTCAATCATCGGTCCGATATTAGAGGAAATCGTTTTTCGAAAGGTGATTTTCGGCAGCCTGTATAAGCGCTTAAATTTCTTCCTCTCTGGTTTGATTAGCTCACTCATCTTTTCCTTTGCCCATGGAGAGCCGGAGCATACACTATTATATTCAGCTATGGGGTTTACATTTGCTTATCTCTATGTAAAAACAAAGAGGATACTGGTTCCGATTTTTGCCCATGTATCGATGAATTCAATCGTGGTCATATTACAGCTGAATCAGGACAAACTCATGCAATATCAACAGCTGCAAAGCTTTATTGGAGGATTTTAATTGAGACAATCAACACTGTTTTCAGGAATTATCTATATACTGCTTGGACTATTGTTTATTTTCTTTGCAGTTCAAAATGTAAACACGGAAGGAAACTGGGGCTTCTTTACTTATTTATTAATTATCCTGGCGACCTTCGATCTAGGATCCGGAATCCGCATCATTTGGTTTCACTTCCAATTGAAAAATGAAGAATCAAAAAAATGAGTCCGCACACACCGGACTCATTTTTTTATTAAATGAAGAAAGCTTAGGATTTCTGAACTCAGACTAATGTCCAGCTATAGTGCTTCCGCTTTTCTTATTCTCCTTCTGTCGGATAATGCTTGAGGAAATAAACAAGCGCTTGCAATTCTACCGCCAAATCAATATGATGCACACGAATATTAGGCGGGACAGATAATCTCGCAGGGGTAAAATTCAAGATTCCTCTGATGTTCGCCTGTACCAATCGATCGGTTACAGGTTGAGCGACAGGTGCCGGTATCGTTAAAATGGCCACCTGTATATCATGCCCCTCCATCGCCTTTTCAATATCGTCCATATGATGGACCGGAACATCCCCGATTTCTCCACCCACTTTTTCTGGATCAACATCAAAGGCCATTTCAATTTTTGTATTATTATTTTTCAAAAAGTTATAATTGAGAAAAGCCGTACCTAGATTCCCTACCCCAATTAAGGCAACCTTTGTTAATTCATCCTGATCCAATGTTTTACTGAAAAATGATAGCAAGTACTGAACATTATAGCCGTATCCTTTTTTACCTAAAGCCCCAAAGTAGGAAAAATCGCGTCGAATCGTGGCAGAATCGACTTTAACCGCTTCACTTAGTTCTGCTGATGATACCCTTTGTTTGCCCGATGCATGCAGGTTCTTTAAAAACCGATAATACAGCGGCAATCGCTTTGCCGTCGCCTGTGGTATTTTTGTTGTTTCATTCGCCATATTTAATCCCCTCTTGTCCCTTTTAAAAATTATCCATTTTTCAGAATTGTCTCTATTTTATTATAATTTATTGTAGCCCTAAGCGGATTATTTGTCTATTGGAAACGATTCCACAATTGGTTTTCTTTTAAAATCTCCATTTTTCCCGCCTGTTTTTTCCAAAAGATAGGTTTGTCCAATGACCATGCCTTTATCCACTGCTTTACACATATCATAAACAGTCAAAGCACAAACAGATGCTGCAGTTAGCGCTTCCATTTCAACTCCTGTATTCCCTTTTGTTTTAACAGAGACCTCGATAAATAAAGTTTTATCTTCTCCGGACGCTTCCCACGAAAAGGTAATATTGATTCCTGTTAAAGGAATCGGATGACACATCGGGATGATCTCCCATGTCTTTTTCGCCGCCATTATCCCCGCTACTTGAGCAACGGCCAATACATCCCCTTTTTTCATTTCATTGTTCGTAATTTTGTCATATATCTCCTCGCTAACTGTAATACTAGACATGGCAATGGCTGTACGAAAAGTTTCAGGCTTCTCGCTAACGTCTACCATTTTTGCTCTGCCTTCCTCGTTGAAATGAGTAAATTCCGCCATTAAAACACCTCTTTTATTCCTTTTAAAAATAATTAGGATAGGTCTATTTTAAAATATTGATAACCGTTCATTTCACAAACATAGACAGATTACTTATCTTGCCATAATTGGACTTTACAAAATTAAACAAAAAGTATGTGAAATAATCCTCCTACAAATCATACACTATTTTCATGCAGATGTCTCATTCTTTGTATATTCATTCACATATATTATTTACAATATTAATGAAACAATATGGGATTTTTAGATTCCAATTTTCGCCACCATTTTTATCTCCCCTTTTCCCTGCCTCTACATAATAACAGGCTGTATTCGTAAAGTTTGTTGTTAAAATTTAAAGGCCAATTTTAACGTGCAA
>CALGSR010000475.1 GCA_937902115.1 uncultured Bacillus sp.
AGATAAGAAAAAAATGGTTGAAACGGCTTTTACCGGCTCAAATCCTTTTGTATTAAATTTATTAAAGCTTTTAATTGATCGCCACCGTCAGAGCGAAATCGGCGCAGTGGCTGATGAATTTATCGCACTTGTAAATGATGAAAAAGGGATTGCTGCAGCAACAGTGACCTCTGTCCGTGCGTTGACAGAAGAAGAAAGCAAAGCACTTTCCTCCTCATTTGCAGCTAAAGTAGGTAAAAAATCTCTAAAAATTGAAAATATCGTTGATTCCAAATTACTCGGAGGCTTAAAGGTTCGCATCGGAAACCGCATTTTCGATGGCAGTCTTCAAGGCAAGCTCGAACGTTTGGAACGTCAATTGTTACGCTAGATAGGGGGGAATCTCATGAGCATCAATGCTGAGGAAATCAGTGCACTGATAAAAAAGCAAATTGAAAATTATCAAGCAGAAATTCAAGTGAGCGATGTAGGTACGGTTATTGAGATTGGTGACGGTATCGCCCGTGCTCATGGCCTCGACAATGCCATGGCTGGAGAGCTTCTTGAATTTTCAAACGGCGTTATGGGGTTAGCACAAAACCTTGAAGAAAATAACGTCGGTATCGTTATATTAGGGCCATACTCGGATATCCGTGAAGGAGACGAAGTGCGTCGCACAGGACGTATCATGGAGGTTCCGGTAGGGGAAGAGCTAATCGGACGTGTCGTGAACTCAATTGGACAGCCGGTAGACGGATTAGGTCCAATCAATACAACAAAAACTCGTCCAATTGAACAAGTAGCATCAGGCGTAATGGCTCGTAAATCTGTACATGAACCATTACAAACAGGGATCAAAGCGATCGATGCCCTTGTACCAATCGGACGTGGACAACGTGAGTTAATCATCGGTGACCGTCAAACAGGTAAAACATCTGTTGCCATTGATACAATCATCAACCAAAAAGGCCAAGATATGATTTGTATCTACGTTGCCATCGGACAAAAAGAATCAACAGTCCGCGGTACTGTAGAAACATTGCGTAAATTTGGTGCATTAGATTATACAATCGTCGTGACTGCATCTGCATCACAACCTGCTCCATTACTATACTTAGCGCCATATGCCGGCGTTTCCATGGCAGAAGAATTTATGTACAACGGCAAGCATGTACTTATCGTATATGATGACTTAACAAAACAAGCATCTGCCTACCGTGAATTATCATTATTACTTCGCCGTCCTCCAGGCCGTGAAGCATATCCAGGGGACGTATTCTATTTACACAGCCGTTTACTAGAACGTGCGGCAAAATTAAGTGATGCACTTGGTGCTGGTTCGATTACTGCACTTCCATTTATCGAAACACAAGCAGGGGATGTTTCTGCTTATATTCCAACAAACGTAATTTCCATTACAGACGGACAGATTTTCTTACAATCTGACTTGTTCTTCTCCGGTGTTCGTCCGGCGATTAACGCAGGTTTATCTGTATCTCGTGTTGGTGGATCTGCACAAATTAAGGCGATGAAAAAGGTTGCCGGTACATTGCGTCTTGACTTGGCGTCATACCGTGAACTTGAATCATTTGCGCAATTTGGTTCAGACCTTGATAAAGCAACGAAAGCTAAATTGGACCGTGGTGCCCGTACTGTTGAAGTATTGAAACAAGACTTGAACAAACCGATTCCGGTTGAGAAGCAAGTAGCAATTCTTTACGCTTTAACACGCGGTTTCCTAGATGATGTTCCAGTAAAAGATATTCGTCGTTTTGAAGCTGAATATTACGTTTGGTTAGATGCAAACCGCAAAGAAATTCTAGACCATATCGCAACAACAAAAGAGCTTCCTTCTGACGATGACTTTGCTGCTGCGATCAACGACTTCAAGAAGACTTTCGCAGTTTCTGAATAATAAATCGTGAAATTTTGATTATGACTTTTAAGGCTTTAGCAAGGGTGGTGAGAACCTGTGGCATCTTTACGCGATATTAAAAATCGGATTACGGCAACAAATAAGATGAGTAAAATTACGAAAGCGATGCAGATGATGTCAGCTTCAAAGATGAGTAAAGCTGAACAAAATGCAAAAGCTTTCATCCCATACATGGAAAAAATTCAAGAGGTGACAACCTCTGTAGCAATTGGCAGCAAGGGTGCAGCGCATCCTATGTTAACCTCCCGTCCGGTCAAGAAAACGGCTTATATTGTCATTACTTCAGACCGCGGCCTTGCAGGGGCATTTAACAGTAATGTACTTCGTGGAGTGAGCCAAGCGATTGGCGAGCGTCATAAATCAACTGATGAGTATGTGATTATTGCTCTGGGCCGTATGGCACGTGACTACTTTGTGAAAAAAGGCGCCAATGTCATTCTTGATGTAATTGGTCTTCATGATCAGCCGGCTTTTACAGATATTAAGAGCTTTACATCAAAAACCGTTGGCATGTTCTCGGATGAGACATTTGATGAACTGTATATTTATTACAGTCACTATGTCAATGCGATTAAATATGATGTAACAGAGAAAAAGCTTCTTCCATTAACAGATATGGCTGTAGAAGACGGTAAACTAACTTCTTATGAGTTTGAACCATCTGCAGAAGAGATCTTGGACGTGTTGCTTCCGCAATATGCAGAAAGCTTAATTTATGGTGCATTATTAGACAGTAAAGCAAGTGAACACGCTGCGCGGATGACAGCGATGAAGGCTGCTACGGATAATGCAAATGACATTATCAGTACGCTGTCTTTGAGCTACAACCGTGCACGTCAGGCTGCGATTACGCAAGAAATTACGGAAATCGTCGGCGGAGCCGCTGCTCTCGAGTAGAATTGTTTTTGGAAAAAGTAAATGATTACGCAAGAATAGAGTCGGGGTAAAACCCGCCTTCTCGATAAAGATTGTGCTTTTAAAAGGGAATTATCGAGCTCGCACGCGAGTATGGACGCAAATTCGACGGGCGAATTTGATCAGAAATATAGGAGGAAAAAACATGAACAAAGGACATGTCGTTCAGGTTATGGGTCCGGTTGTTGACGTTAAGTTCCAAAGTGGTCAACTTCCAGAGCTTAATAACGCATTAAAAATCGACGCTCATGTAGGCAACGTAGATCTTAAATTATCTCTTGAAGTTGCGCTGCATTTAGGTGACGATACCGTTCGTACTATTGCCATGTCTTCAACTGACGGGGTTACTCGCGGGGTTGAAGTATTGGACACTGGTGCACCAATTTCTGTACCGGTTGGGGAAGCAACACTTGGACGCGTATTTAACGTATTAGGTGAAGCGATTGACCTTAAAGATGAAGTTCCAGCAAGTGTTCGCCGTGACCCGATCCATAGAGAGGCACCAACGTTTGAACAATTATCTACAGAAGTAGAAATTCTAGAAACAGGTATTAAAGTAGTAGACCTTCTTGCTCCATATATTAAAGGTGGTAAAATTGGTCTCTTCGGTGGTGCCGGTGTTGGTAAAACCGTATTAATTCAGGAATTAATCAACAATATCGCACAAGAACACAGTGGTATTTCTGTATTCGCCGGTGTTGGTGAGCGCACACGTGAAGGAAATGACTTATTCTGGGAAATGACAGAATCAGGCGTTATCAAGCAAACTGCGATGGTATTCGGACAAATGAACGAACCACCAGGTGCGCGTATGCGTGTAGCATTAACTGGTTTGACAATGGCGGAATATTTCCGTGATGAACAA
The DNA here is from genome assembly GCA_937902115.1 of uncultured Bacillus sp. GTDB lineage: Bacteria > Bacillota > Bacilli > Bacillales > Cytobacillaceae > Bacillus_BD. The sequence goes on from CALGSR010000475.1 coordinate 3,696, forward strand.
GGACAAGACGTGCTATTGTTCATCGACAATATCTTCCGTTTCACACAAGCAGGTTCTGAAGTTTCTGCGTTATTAGGCCGTATGCCTTCTGCCGTAGGTTACCAACCGACACTTGCTACAGAAATGGGTAGATTACAAGAACGTATCACATCTACTGATAAAGGATCTGTTACATCTATCCAAGCGATTTACGTACCTGCCGATGACTATACTGACCCGGCGCCGGCTACAACATTCGCTCACTTAGATGCAACAACGAACCTTGAGCGTAAACTTTCTGAGATGGGTATTTACCCTGCGGTGGATCCTCTTGCGTCAACATCTCGTGCACTTTCACCTGAAATTGTTGGGGAAGAACACTATGAAGTTGCTCGTCAAGTGCAACAAACTTTACAAAAATATCGTGAACTTCAAGATATCATTGCCATGTTAGGTATGGACGAATTATC
>CALGSR010000476.1 GCA_937902115.1 uncultured Bacillus sp.
TAGCAGAGCATGTGAAATTTGTTCGAGAGGCAGGACAAGGTTCCGAGTTCACGGGACAAGGGACCGGGTACACTGTCCCATAATATAAAGCTTGCCGGGACAAGGGACCAGGTACACTGTCCCAGCTTGTTATTTGTGATTTTGTCTTCTGGAAAAATTACAAATATCAGGCTTTTTTTATAAGAATCTTTCGCGCCCAAGAAAAGTACCGTGTGCTATGTTTCGACACCTAATATTACAAGTATATGAAATTCTTCTTTATCTCCCCAATTTAATAGACAAAATATGGTACAATGTGTCTGACGATTTTACAAAAGGAGGGAGAATTTAATAGATTATGTCGAAACATATTGGACGAAAGGCGATCGCCTTCTTGGCGGTCTTTTGTATGGTCTCTTCCATCTTCAGCGGGAAAGGACAGGCGGCGTCTCTTTTGGATATACCGGCTAGCGCTGAGGCAGAAATCAATTACTTAATCACGGAGGAAGTTATTAGCGGATACGGGGATGGTACGTTCCGCCCTAAGCAGGCAGTGACTCGTGCTGAGGCAGCGATTATGCTTGGAAAGGCATTGAATTTGAACGGTTGGAAAAGAAGTACGCCATTCAAGGATGTAGCAATAAACTCGGCGGCTTCAGGATATATTGCATCCGCTGTTTCCAAGAAGATTATCAATGGTTACAGCGATGGTACATATCGCCCGAATGATCCCATTACCCGCGGGCAAATGGCCCTTCTCTTGCAAAGAGCATTTAAGCTGACAGAGAAAGGTGAAGTTTTTTTCAAGGATATCCCAACATCAGGTCCTCAATATGAGGCGATTAATACGATTACAACTGCAGGCCTAGCTTCCGGTTATAATGATGGCACGTTCCAGCCGAAGGATTCCGTGACTCGTCAGGACTTTGCCGTGTTTGTTGCAAGAGGATTAAATGACGACTTCCGTGTTGAAGCACCGAAACCGGCGCCAACACCTGCACCGGCACCAGTGCCAAGCGGCGATACAGCAGTTAATGGGGAAGTAACAGCAGATAGCTTAAATGTACGTTCAGCTCCAAACAGCTCGTCTCCTGTGATTGGCACGCTTCCAGATGGAGCCGTTGTAGCGGTATACAGCTTTTCCGGTTATTGGGCAAAAATTAACTTCAATAATCAAACCGGGTACGTCCATAAGACGTATTTAAAATTGAAAAATACGAGCGGCAATCCGCTGCAAAACCGCATTATCGTGGTAGACCCAGGCCATGGCGGCGTCAGTGAAAAAGGCATCTTAGACCAAGGTACGAGCAAAGACAATCTAAAGGAAAAGGATGTCACCCTCGAAGTGGCGAACCGTGTAACAGCCAAACTGAAGGCTGCCGGAGCCAATGTTGTGCAAACAAGAACAGGTGATGTCAACAGTAAATTCCTTTTAGGGAATCGGACACAAGTTGCCTACGACAACAAAGCAGAGCTTTTTGTCAGCGTCCATGTGAATGCTGCACCAACAGCACCGAATGCAAAGGGAGCGGAAACTTATTACGATACTTCCGAAAATGCGAACGGGGATGAAAGTAAGGAATTAGCTCAGGAAATTCAAAAACAGCTCGTAGCATTAGCTGGAATGAATAACCGTGGCGTAAAAGATAGTGCATTCTATGTCGTGAGAGAGCAGAATATCCCTAGTGTCCTTGTTGAATTAGGCTTTATCACGAACAGTGATGATTTTGCAAAACTGGCTTCACCGGAATACTATGAGCTTTTTGCACAAGCGATTTATCAAGGCATCTACAACTATTACAATAAATAATAGATTCCTAGTTTGAAAAAATAAGAAACGGGCCTGTTCCTGTTTCTTATTTTTGTATAAAAAAACTCGAAATACTTCATCGCCACAATATTGTACTTTCAGTGAAAAGAACATTTACACTTTCTTTATACAAATAATGGGTGTTCCCCGGATATTTTATCTTGTTCTGGTGGAATGGTGGTATAATATAAGAAACCTTTCAATTGTTTGTAAGGGCCTCCATATATTTCCCCGTGCTTAATGATACAGCTGATCTTGCTTGACCGCGCTGTATAAATGATAATAATAGAATAGAAGCTTTATTTGCAATTTTCTCTAATTTTATAAAAAACTTATGCTATAATAGTACAACTCTTCTAAAAAATTTGTGTTTTTAATGGTTGAGATTCTAGTAAAAGGGGTCAATACAAGATTGTATGTGAATCATGAAACAAGGATGCAGGGAGAAAGGCAGATGTTCAAGGGTGAACGATGCTGAATGGATTTTTTTACATAAATGAAGGAAAGTCTTGGGGGACTTATGCAATTGTAAAGGGAAAGTATTGAACAGGCGATCTAGGTGCAAATTCACCGAGGCGAATTTTATTAATAAGGGGATTCAGATGAGAAAACACATCATGGCTTTTATGTTTCTTTTTTTACTAATCGTGCCTTTCGCGGTAAGCGCAGAAGAGCCGTCAGAACGTGTCATTATCACGTTCAAAGAGGAAATCGATCAGAAGCTGCTTGAAGAACATGCGATTGAAATTCATCATATTTTTTCAGAGTATCAGGCGGTATCGGTGACGATCCCGGCAGCATTAATGAATGAGCTGGCGCAACATCCGAGCATTGCGTTGATTGAAAGGGATTCTGTTGTAAAAACAAATGCCCAAAATCCAAGTTGGGGCTATAAGCAGTTGAGCATTGCGGAATCAGCCGGACCTAATTATGGGTTGACAGGTAAAGGTGTGAAAATCGGTATAATTGACACAGGAATCGATTTGGATCATCCGGACCTGCGTGTGGCAGGGGGAGCATCTATTCTACCGGGAGTTACTTCTTACGACGATGATTCAAGTGAAGGGCATGGTACGGCAATTGCTGGGATTATTGCTGCACTTGACAATGATTTTGGGGCAGTCGGTGTTGCTCCGGATGCTGAGATCTATGCGATTAAAACATTGGACAGCAAAGGTGAAGGAAGTATTGCAGATGTAGTCGCGGGGATCAACTGGGCAATTGCAAATGATATGGATATCATAAATTTAAGTTTGACGTCAGATGAAAGCAGAGAATTACTTGAAACAGCCATTCAAACAGCCTACAATAAGGGGATTTTAATTGTAGCAGCTTCAGGAAATATAAAAAATCCGCAAACATATATTCCTGATGTCTTATACCCTGCTCGCTATCCGCAAGTCATAGCAGTTGGTTCCGTAGGTAAAGTTGACTCTGTGGGTCGAGTGATTGAACCGCACACTCGCTCCCAATTTTCTTACTTTGGCGCCAATTTAGATTTTGTTGCACCTGGTGCAGAAATTTGGAGTACTCTTAATGGAAGTAATGCAGAAACTCAATATAGCTACACATATGGCACAAGCATGGCGGCTCCGTTTGTAACGGGAATTGCTGCTTTGTATAAGGAGCAATATCCACAGCTCAAATCTCAGCAGCTTCGCGGCCATATGGAGCGGGCGGCCTATGATTTAGGTGCTGCCGGCAAAGATGCTGAATACGGCTTCGGTCTGATTCAGCCGCCATCACGTGAAAAGGCCGATTTATTTATTGATTTAAAAGAAAATGCTTGGTATTCAGAAGCGATTCTACATCTTTATCGACAAGGCATTGTGAGCGGGTATGGCGATGGCGGGTTCCACCCCAATCAAGCAGTAACAAGAGCAGAGGCTATTGCCATGCTGGGCAGAGCGAAAGGGTTTGACGGTATGAAAACGGCAACCAAATTCACAGATGTATCAGCCAGTTCCTTTGCCTCCGGTTATGTAAAAAGTGCTACGGACAATCGGGTCATTAACGGTTATAATGATGGAACGTTCAGACCGGGGAACAACATCATTCGTGGAGATGTTGCGGTTATTTTAAATAATGCCTTCAATTTTACGAAGGCTAATAAAGCGTATTTCAATGATGTACCAAGCTCCAAACATTATTATCACGCGATTAATAGCATGGCATCGGCAAAGATAACGAGCGGTTTCAGCGATGGCAGCTTCCGCCCAGACCAATATATTACAAGAGTTGAATTTGCTGTATTTCTAGCTAAAGCGCTAGAGGATGACTTTAAATAAGGCTCTTTTCTCAAACATTGTTGCTTTTGGAGTAAAGAAACTGATTGTTCTTGCATAAAGGTTGATG
>CALGSR010000477.1 GCA_937902115.1 uncultured Bacillus sp.
TTTCTTGCACCTTTATGAGAAATATGATTGTAAAATGCAGATAGGCGGCAGTGATCAATGGGGAAATATCACAACCGGACTTGAGTTAATCCGTAAAATGGCACCGGAAGGATCTAAGGCATATGGTTTAACAATTCCGCTTGTAACAAAGGCAGATGGAACGAAATTTGGTAAAACGGAAAGCGGGGCAATCTGGCTCGATCCGGAAAAGACATCGCCATATGAATTCTATCAATTCTGGATCAATACAGCAGATGCTGATGTAATTAAGTATTTAAAATTCTTTACTTTCCTGCCAAAAGAGGAAATTGAAGTATTGGAACAAGCTGTCGAAACAGAACCACATTTACGAAAAGCGCAAAAAGCCTTAGCTGAAGCAATGACAGAGTTAATCCATGGAAAAGAAGCACTGGAACAAGCGATAAAAATCACAGAAGCTCTTTTCAACGGCGAGATTCAAAACTTAAATGCTGTTGAAATTAAGCAAGGTTTTAAGGATGTGCCATCCTACGAACATACAACTGGCGAAGAGATTGGGATCATTGACCTTCTCATTGGAGCAAAAATTGTTTCGTCCAAACGGCAGGCGCGAGAAGATGTAGCGAATGGAGCGATTTACATTAATGGAAATCGTATAACAGAAATTGACTATATCATAGATGAAAAAGATCGGATTGAAGGCCAATTCACTGTAATTCGCCGCGGGAAAAAGAAATACTATTTAATTAAATACTAACAATAATAGTGCCAGGCACCGCAATAAGACAAATGTCCATTTGTGGTGGACAATAGGGGAAATATCAAACCTTGCCGATAAAGGCAAGGTTTTTTGTGTATGCTATTAATTAACGAGACTAGAATTTAACGATGAATGGGTCTAGTGGATTAGAAGCAAAATGGATAACGATATAGCCCCAGGCGACCATTATTTGTTATAGAAATAATGTTTAAAAGTTGAAACAATCTCTTTAACTTTTATCAACTATAATAAAGAGGACAACGTGTTTAGGCAGGAGGGTATCTCGATTATGAAAAAACATATCATTATTTCAATTATCAGTTTTATATTGTTAATTTTAATCACTGGATGCTCTTTAAATGAACAAGCAGTCGAAATTCCCATTAGTCAGGAAGTCAAGGGGAGTAACCTTGTAAATGAACAAGAGAGTGATGAAAATACACTGAAGTTCCTTGTTCTTTCGACTGTTTCCATCAAAAGAACATACCAAACATATTATAACCTTATAAGTTTAGTAGAAGAAAAATTAGGTCAACCGATCCAAATTATTCAAAAAAAGACTTATGCAGAAGCGTTAGAAGCATTTGAAAAGGGCGAAGTCGATATTGGTTATGTTTGTGGATACCTATCTGTTTTGGGAAATGAAAGAGGTGTAATGGATAAACTGGTTATGCCGATTGTTGAGGGGAAAGATCGATATACTTCGTATTTAATCACGAGAAAGGACTTAAATATTGACTCGATAACGGACTTGGAGGGGAGAAGCTTTGCTTTTTCAGATCCTTCATCATTCTCAGGTTATTTAGTGCCCAAACATATAATCGAAGAAAATGGCTTTAAAAGAAGAAATAAAACCATATTCCGCAAATAAATGTAATATTATGGAATTTGGAACACTAGAGAAGAAAGTAAAAAGAATATCTAATAGAAAATAATTTTCTGCGCTGTATAAAGGTGAAATCGATATTAAACAATCGGGCCAGATTGTGGAGTACCGCCTTTAAAGAAAATTGGATTTTAGGTTATCATATAGAAGATATTGTGAAATTCTGTACTTAAGGTAGGGTATATAGTTGAACAAGTATGAAAAATTTAAATGGTAAATAAATCTTGGGGGTAATCATGAAATTTGAAATAAAACCTTACGTTGGTGCAGGTCTGATTAAATTTGGAATGGACGATAAAATTGTCCAAGAAACTCTACAATTAAAACCTCAGAAGTTTAAAAAATCGCCATTAAGTGATGTTTTATCAGATGCTTATCCATTTTGCCATGTATATTATAAAGAAAATGGTGACTGTGAAGCTATTGAGTTTTTTGAACCAGCCTATGTTACATTTCAAGGAAAAACATTGTTAGGTATATCTTATGAAAAAGTCAGTAGTTTTTTAAGAGAGTTAGATGGTTCAATAGAGGAAGATGAAACAGGGATTATTTCTTTTAAGTATGGCATTAGTATTTATTCTTCTGATTTGCAAAGTGTGAAAGGTGTACTTGTTTTTGAAGAAGGATATTACGATTGACGTCATTGTGGTAACGGTAGGGCTTGTTTAAGAAGGGGAAGCTAAACCTTTTAGATAATTTTATTATAAATAGGTGATTTAGAAATGGAACTATATGAAAAGGTAGAAAACATTAAGAGTAGAGAGGATTTAATCCAATTCATTAATCACTTAAGAATGGATTTAAAAACTAATAAGGATAAGTGGGGGAATATAACACTTGAGGATTTTTTAGAAGCTATGGAAGCGTGGGTTAATGATATGGAAGGGTATTATTTGAATTCAAATCAACCAGTGCCAAAACAACCTTCTTGGAAGACTATTGCTGACATTCTTTACGCTTCAAAAATGTATGAATAATATTCAACGATTAGGGAGCTTTCCTGAACTATAAAATTAGTCCCAAATTAGCAAAGCAAATAGCACTAAAAAAGGCATTAGTCAAAACCGATGCCTTTTTAAACATTACATTTGTTGTCTGTGTGATGTTTCCACATTCGTTTTTTTAGATTGGAAAATTTTATTAAACCAAGTACTAAAAATGCCATACTGATAGCCCAAAGAACACCTGTGACACCTAAACGCAAAGATATTTCCTCTGATGCCATTGGATGGTTTACATCAAAACTAATTGCATTTAAGGCCTGACTAACTGATAAACTAAAAAATATTAAATGCCCAATCACCAATCCATAAGCCAATCTAAATGATTTCCGTTTCTTTGAAAATAACAAGAGCAATACAACAATTAGGGTTATTCCCATTATGATTGAAAAACCACCGATTAACAGACCCATTGTTTCTTGTTCCATTGGCATATTTTTAAGTCTCCTAAAAAGTATCTTTAATGCCTATTTTAACATAAAATACCAAGTATCTTTTCGCTTTTTTTAATATTACGCAATTTACTTCGTTAAAGGGCAGTTTAGCTGAAGAAGGAATTATCAAATCGTACTACGAATTGTTATTTATATAAAACATTATAAAAGTGGTGAAACAGTATGATTAATACATATGGATTAGAATTGAATCCTCCTATCGACAGGAATGAGATTAAAAAAGTAGAGTCTGTCCTTGGTGTAGCTTTTCCCGATGATTATGTTGAATTTATAACATTCACTAACGGTGCAGAAGGGAGTATAGGTGAAAATTATTTAGTCTTATGGGCGATTGATGAAATTATTGAGTTAAATGAAGCTTACAGTGTTAATGAATTTACTGAAGGATTAGTTTTATTTGGTTCCGATGGTGGCGGCGAAGCATTTGCCTTCGATACTAGGACAAATGAAACTCAAATTGTTGCTGTACCATTTATGGGAATGGACTTAGATGAAGTAACAACTATATCAAATACATTTAATGGTTTCTTGAAATATCTTTTAAATTCAAATTAATATATATTCAATTATGGGTGCGAAAATTTACTCGAAAGGACTGCTGAACAGTCCTTTTTTCTGAGCCTTTAAGCCATTTAGCACAGCAAGAATATCTAAAACACAGGGGGCTACTCAATTGAATAGTGAGTATTTTATTGAATCAATTGTTAAATATGTTAGAAATCCAACAATAGAAGATACTGTGAGCAATATGGAACAGCCACCGGGAAGAAATCCGGGACAAAAAGATGTAGAACTATCAGAGTGGTATAACAGTCAGTCAGCAAGAGATAAAAAAATGATTGAAAAGGCATTATATGAGGCAGTTGATGCGAGTTTATTTGGTTTATTAGCAATTATTGATGATGTGAGAACAATTGAGGATACAACAAATAAAGGTACCTTCAAACTCTTCTTTGAAAAAGGCAAGGAAAGGAAGTTGCTGAATGATAAAGACAACGAGTTTTTACACGATATTTATAATGCAACTATAAATCCGAATGAGTAAGAATATTCTAGTTTGAGGTAGGGCACAGTCTTTAGTTTAATAATGATAAACTGATAATATGTAGGTACATATAGCTGCCACTGAAAAAGAGGGATCAAATGGCTGGAAAAAGACGACGAAAATTAAAAATCGGTGATGTTTATGCTATACCTTTACCTAATGGGAATTATGCATTTGGAAAAGTGTTCAAAGATGCTGGTTTAGGTATATACAAACATATAGGTGATAGTACAGAGGATTTGCCAGAAACAGAAGAATTTCAATTTAATGTAGGTGTATATAAGGATGTTTTAACCTCTGATAAATGGCAAATAGTTGATAACCGGCCATTTTCAAGTGAAGAGGCTGCTTTTCCACCACCGAAATATATAAAAGATGCTATATCAGGTGAATACTCTATTTATTATAAAGGTGAAATAAAGCAGTCTAACCAAAAAGAATGTGAAGGCTTGGAAAAAGCATCAGTATGGGATGAACACCATATTATTGATCGGATTATAGGAGATGACAAATGGCAGAGAGACCATTGAGTTATTCAAGAAAAGGGCGCCATCCAGGAAAAAGGATTGGTGCTTGTTTTATTGGTTTGGTGCATTAGAGCTACAAAGTTAACGGAGGAAGGAATATTCAATTAAGATGATGAATTTACTAATTTAAGGGAGATTTTATGGGGGAGGTAGTAATGAAACGGCTTTACCACGCAATACAAAAGGGGAGATAGTTTGAAAAAATTCATTTTATATTGGAGGATATTTGTCATTGTAGCATTAGTTGCACTTCTGTAGATGAAGGTTATAAGCCAATTCACTTTTATATCATTTCTATCGGGAATAATAATCTTTTTTGGAATCCCTTGGTTATATACTAATTTAATTAAAGAATAAAGCTGCGCATGGCGAGAGAGGCGATAATTTGTATTTATACCATATATATTTCACTAATAAAGGAGGATTAGCGATGGATGGAAACAGGAAAGTTGCTATAGTAACCGGAGGTGCATCAGGAATAGGCAAGGCAATCTGTAAGGAATTAGTAGCTAACAATGTATTCGTCATTATCTCAGATATTAATGATCGTAATGGGCAGACGTTTGAAGCTGAGCTCAATAAAGAAGCCATCACTTCTAGATTTGTTCATATAAATATAACTGATTACAAGACCGTAGAATATGTGATTAAAGAAATTTATAAGGAATTTGGTAGGTTAGATTACCTATTTAACAATGCTGGAATTGCGATGTACGGTGAAATGTATGATACGACGATAGAAGACTGGAAAGAAATCGTGGATATTAATTTATGGGGAGTCATTTTTGGAACTGAAATTAGATATAAAATAATGAAAGAACAAGGATTCGGACATATAGTAAACACATCATCAGCTTCGGGACTTGGCCCCTCTCCTATATCTGCAGCCTACTCAACAACAAAGCATGCTGTTGTAGGTTTAACTACATCCCTTCATTACGAAGCAAAAGAATTTGGTATTAAAGTGAGCACGCTTTGTCCAACATTCGTTGATACCCCCATTTTTGATGAGGCGAAAGCAATCAAAATCGATAAGTCTGTTATGACACAACAATTGAAAAAACAAAAGATGATGTCTCCACAACAACTTGCAAAAATTACCCTTAATGGAGTTCATAAAAATAAACCAATAATATGCCCAATGCCGATGCGTAAAACAATGAGTGTCATGTTTACAATCTTTCCTCCATTACAGAATGCGTTGATGAGATTAGTTTGTAAAGTGAGTAGAGAAGCTCGTATATCATAAGAAATTTTACGCTCCATATTCAACTAAACTAGCTAATAGAAGCTACTCAGTTATTCCGTTAAAGGGCGCATTAAAGTAATACAAGGAGGAAGGAAAGCAATGAGAAAGTTTAGTATCATAGCTATTTTATTCTTCGTTTTTATATTAAGTGGTTGTAATGGTGTATTTACTAA
>CALGSR010000478.1 GCA_937902115.1 uncultured Bacillus sp.
AATTTATGAAATTGATTCAATAGACTAAGAAAATGTTAAATAGTTATCAAAGGGATCAAATTTTCAAAAAGCTTTCTTATTTACAGCATGAGGGTTTCGACACAAGCAAACGGACAAGTTTTTCATAATTTCCCCCAATAATTAATATATTATTTTTATTCAACCGCTTTCTTCTATCATGTAAGTTCTAAATCTAATTTCGGACAGTTTTTTTAGAAAATTTCAATAAATAAATGTACAATATTGCAGATTGTGCTATAATGTTAATAATTCTTATAAGTTAAGTTGGTTTTATTCTGAATTTGATTATAAAACGATTATTATTCTATTGATGAAAAGAGAAAAGGAAGGGATAGCAATGGGTGATATTTTATTAAAAGAAATAAATGAAGCAATAGTGAGCGATTACCATTTAATGGTTGAATGGCGAAGAGATATGCACCAATGTCCCGAATTATCCTTTCAGGAAGATAAAACAGCACGCTACATTCAAGATAAATTGCTCAGCTTTGGATTAGAAGTGAAAACCAATGTCGGCGGACACGGATTAGTAGGAATTTTACACGGAAATCTTCCGGGGAAAACGATTGCTTTAAGAGCAGACTTTGATGCCTTGCCAATCCATGATGAAAAAGAAGCTCCTTATAAATCGAAAATTAAAGGTGTTATGCATGCATGCGGACATGACGGTCATACAGCTGCCTTATTAGGTACCGCAAAGGTATTAAGCCAATTCCGCGATAAAATCAAAGGGAAAGTTGTGTTTATTTTTCAGCCGGCTGAAGAAATACCTCCCGGCGGTGCAAAATTTATGATTAAGGATGGAGTCCTCGGTGGGGTCGATTATGTTTTCGGTGCTCATTTGGATTCACAAAAACCTCTCGGAAAAATTGCGCTCGGGGAAGGATACCGAATGGCTGCTGTTGATAAATTCACAATTCATATCCAGGGGAAAGGAGGGCATGCTGCCCGTCCGCAAGATTCCGTTGATTCCATTGTCGTTGGCAGTGAAATTGTGAGTGCCCTGCAGAAAATTGTCAGCCGTGGGGTGAGCCCGCTGCAATCCGCAGTTGTCTCGATCGGTGTATTCCAATCAGGAAGCGCCTTTAATGTCATCGCCGATAAAGCGATAATAGAAGGTACGGTGCGCACCTTTGACAATGATATCCGTAAACAGGTTGAAAAACAATTCCGCACGATCTTGGATGGCATTACAGCAGCCTACGGTGCCTCTTACTCATTGATTTATTTAAATGGCTACCCTGCTCTGTACAATCATCCGAAAGAAACGAGAACGGTGAAGGATTTGCTGATTAAGGAATTTTCCAAAGAAAATATTTGCGAAATGGAGCCATCCATGGGTGCTGAGGATTTTTCCTATTACCTGCTCGAAAAACCCGGAACCTATTTTAAAGTTGGTTCAAAAACAAGTGAAGAAACTGGCTACCCGCACCATCATCCAAAATTTGATTTTGATGAAAGAGCCTTACTAAACATAGAAAAGGCCTTTGTTAAAATTGTTTCTCATTATTTATTTTAAGAAAAAAAGGTCACTCAGATTTAGTCTGAGTGACCTTTTTTTCCTTGTTAAGCCGGATATTTTTCAGCAATCGTTTCTTTCAGCTGCTTTCTTGCCCGATATAGTCTTGTTTTGACTGTTGCGGATTTCAATTGCAGTAGACGTGCAATTTCCGCTTCTTTCAAACCATGCTCCCATTTTAGGAGCAGCACAGTCTGATGAGGGGCCGACAACTCGTGAATCGAGCGCTGCAGTTCTTCTTTAAACAGTCTGATTTCAACCTCTGTTTCTACACTTTCCACTTTGCCAGACTCTTGGTGTGAAAGATTGATGAGGAACAGGTCAGCCTCTACCCAATTCCGCCGTTTGTCAGCACGGATAAAATCAATCGCCGTCCGAACCGTTATCGATTTCAACCAAGCCCCTATTTTTTCCGTCCCCTCAATCGTGTCGATTTTTTTATATGCTTTTATAAATGTTTCCTGTACAACATCCTCTGCTTCATACCAATCTCTAACGATTGTATAAGCCAAATAAGTTAACGGTTTAGAAAACGCAGTATACATTTGATTAAAATCAACCACGTCCGCCTCCCCCCTTCTTTTCAAGCTATAAACATTAACTATTCATGAAAATGCTCCTTTATAAATTCAGGTGCATGTTGTTCATCCATAAATACAACATCAAATTGTTTGCTGCCATCATAATGGATAACAGCTGCATATTGATGATTTGGCAGCCAGCCTGTTGTCCTTTGCAACAGCTCGTCAATTTGTTTTTTATCCTCTACTTTTAATGCATCCTCACGATTTTCGATATGAGCTGCAATCTCTCTTGAACTCATATCAAGAGAATGACCGTCCTTCACAATCTGGATCGATGCAATATCTTCCGGCAGGGCACTGACCCTATCCAGCAGTTCTTTTTCCGCCAGCCATTGAAGCGTTCCCTCATAAGTTGGAGCTAACGGCAAATGAATGGAATATTCCTGATTAATGAAGAACTCCACATAAGCCCCGTAGTTTTCAAAATAGATACTTTCTTCATACGATGTAGCAAGCACATCTTCCTGATAGAGTTTTATAAATTCCTCTATGTCCTGACGATGATTTAGCGAAACATAGTCAGACCTAAATCCTTGGGTTGAGATGGTAAGATATTTTACTTTATTTGCGTCCAGCTGAAAAATTTGCTGGGAAGTACGCTTATATTCATCCGACTCCTTGATAGCACCCAAATACGCAGCAAATTTCTCCCGATCGACAAGATACTGACGAATCACTTTCCTGCCATTCTTCAACTCATAATGGAAAAACGCATGTTCTTTGTATTGACTTTCATCCGCTTGGACAAATTCTTTATCTTCAGTAATCTGTTGATGAAGCTCGCGTACCGCTTGAATATTCTTTTGTTCTTGCAAAGGTTTCGGAATAAATTCAAATTCGCTATTCGCCACGTCATAGACAACATACGGTATATTCGTAAACAGCACCTGTTGAATTTCGTTTTGATCCGGAACACGATCTTCATACACATCTAACACTTGAATCCCAAGCAGCACTATCACCATACTCACTATATAAAGCAGCAGTCCTTTGATTTTGCGGAACACGCGCCATGTTTTTTGCAGAACCATTTCTGCAGTATAATAACCAATTACAGCACCGATAAAATATCCAAAGAATAACCACCCGATTTGCGCTCCATCTGATATCGCAGTAAAATATACACCGCCGAGCATCGTAAAACAGAAGGTCATGCCATATTTAAAAACGCTGCGCAGCTTCGGAAAAGCAATCGTCTCTGAGGCACTTTCAATCTTTCTTTTTTTATAAAAAAACAGCGATAATCCATAGATAACCAGGAAGGCAGCGGCATACACAGCTGTTATTTTCCAATCCATGATCCGTTCATCAAGCAAAGCGATAAAGGTCAGCGGCGACATCAACTCAATCTTGCTGTTTAAATAATAATCCATCGGAAAGCCAAACAATAGGAAATGGAGATTTGACAAAATTAGCACCATAAAACCTGCCGGAAACAGGAGGAATATATAAGTTAAAACAGCTTGGATGACAGATGTCCCTGTCATCATGGCGACAAAGACCCCTGCTGTGAAAAGTACTAAGTTTAATAGAATGACTGTCCCGGCCCAAATGAAAATATCCTCCATTTGGAAATAAGCACTCAAGTCTATTACACTATATAAGATGATTATAATAAGTGCCGAAAGCACAACCGGAACAATTAAGCCGACGATTCCACTTAATGTGTAATGGAAAAATATTTTTTCCCTTTTCAGCGGCAGGCTATGCATCATTTCCGCAGCATGCTTTACATGGAGAAAGCGGAATAAAAATATTGCCATTAATACTGGAACAATAATCAGCAGCCCCACTTGAATGGGCATAGTGTATTGAAATAAACTCTCCATTGGCTGCGGCTGAAAGTTAACCCTTGTATCATTTTCATACCGACTAAAGATATCCAGCGGCAAAGCAAACATCAGTCCAATAAAGTAGATAATCGAGATCCAGCCTGCGCTTCGAAACGTTTGCAGAATTAATTGTTTATTCAACCACGATATTTTCGATGGCATAGCCGATATCCCCCATTTCATAAATAAAGATTTCTTCGAGCGTAAGCGGCAGCATGTCAAAGATCACCGGATTTGTCTGGCGGATTTTTTCCACCACTTCGTCTTCATTGTCTTTCACAATGTAAAGATGGACACTTCCCCGTTTCTCTGTATGCAGCACATTTAATTGAACCAATAAATCCTCTGGAACACCGTCTTTATAAGCGACCTGAACTTTGTGGACATCTTCCTTCAGTTCGTCTAATTCTTTTTCAAAGATAATTTTCCCTTTATGAATCATCCCGATATGATCACAAATGTCTTCTACCTCTAGTAAATTATGGGAAGACATTAGAATCGTCATTTCCCGCTCAGCAACATCCTGAATCAATAAATTTTTCACTTTTTTCCGCACAACCGGATCCATTCCATCCATCGGCTCATCGAGAATGAGAAATTCCGGTTTCGCTGACAACGCGAGAATAAAAGCCGCCTGTCTTTGCCATCCTTTGGAAAAGCTGTGGAGTTTCTTATTCACATCAAGCTGAAACGATTGTGCCAGGTTTATAAATCGTTCCTCACTCCAGGCCGGGTAAATACTTTGATAAAAAGAAGCCATTTGCTTTGCTGTGTAATGCGGTAAAAAATAAGGCAGATCCGGGATGAAAAATACTCTCCCTTTCAAGCCGGCATTTTCAAATACAGGCTCTTCATCAATCGTTACACTGCCTTGATCCTGCTGATAGATTCCGGCAAGGAGCTTGATTAATGTTGTCTTCCCGGCACCGTTTGAACCAATTAATCCATATATAGAACCCTTTTGAATCGATAAACGAATGTCTTCGATGGCCTTTACCCCGTCGAATGATTTACATACCCGATCCATTTTAATCATTCCGTTCTCCTCCCCCTTTCACTGCATCCAAATCGTTGATGACCTTAATCAATTCCGCTGCGGATACTCCGAGATATAAAGCCTCCAACACTAATTTTTCAATTTCAGCTTTAATCTGCTTGATTTTGTCTTCATCCTTCGAGAGGCTGCTTGGATTGACAAAACTGCCTATTCCTTTTTGTGAATAAATAAATCCTTGGTTTTCCAGCTCCCGATAGGCTTTTTGGATCGTATTCGGATTGATGGTCAACTGTTGCGCCAATGTCCTTACCGATGGCAGCTGCTCATCTGCCTTCAGCACTTCATTTATGATCAACTCTTTTAATTTATCAACAAGCTGTTCATAAATGGGTTTTCGGCTTCTCATATCGAGTTCAAACATCGTGACCCCCCCATCTATCTCATATGTACTATCCGTACTATCTGTATTAAGTGTACTATTATTCATAATACAGTTAGATTATATATCACCTAATTGGAAAAATAAACCCCCTTTTTCATAATCTCTCCTGTTTTCAGTTTTTCTTATCCAACGTTACTCGCATTTCTTCTATTAAAATAAAACAATTGTAATGTTGACAATTCCGCTAAACTTTTATAAGATTCTAATTAATAAATATAATAAAAATGAAGCACAGAATGGGGAACACCACCGAAAGGGTGTAGGCCCCAGTCTGTGCTTTTTTTGTTTAATCTTTTTCAAAGGAAGTGAAAAAAGTGAAGGTAAATGGAAGTTTAGCAGAATTAAAAGAATCTCTAACACTGTATGATTATTTAATTTCACAAAATTATGATTTGGCAGTCATTGCGGTTGAACGTAATGGGGAAATTGTGCCAAAAGCAACTTATAAAGAGGTCCTGCTACAGGATGAAGATACGATGGAAATTGTGAGATTTGTCGGGGGTGGCTGATTAATGAAAATTATTTTGAATGGAAAAGAGATTGAAACGGCATGCGAAACAGCTTTTGAAGTACGAGAACAAACTGGCAGCGCTACAGACATCGTAATATTAAACGGCTTTCAAATTGCTAATGATAGCAAGCTAGCAGAAAATGATGTGCTGAACATCATCCGTAAAGG
>CALGSR010000479.1 GCA_937902115.1 uncultured Bacillus sp.
TATAATGATTATAAAAACAAAGGGATGTTAGCAGAAATTAACATGGATGATACTTTCGAACAGAAATTAAATAACATACAAATGAATCTGCAAGCCAAAATTAATTTAACAAATAAAGTTCAGTTAGATGATATAAACTTGGCTGCTGGAGTCGATATTGCCTATTGGTCTGAAAACGGTGCAGACTTCGGTGTCTGCTGTATTGAGGTCGTTGACTTTTCTACGAAAGAAGTGGTTGAACACGTCGAATATTCGGGGGGAATTGAGTTTCCTTATATTTCAGGGTACCTGGCTTTTCGCGAATTGCCGTTAATTTTAAAAGCCGCTGGGAAATTAAAAACAGCTCCGAATCTTTTTATGTTTGATGGCAATGGGTATTTGCACAGCAGGCATATGGGCATTGCGACACACGCCTCTTTTTATTTGCAAAAACCGACCATTGGTGTAGCCAAAACCTATTTAAAAATAGGGAATGTTGATTTTTTGATGCCGGAAAATAAGTTCGGTGCTTTTACAGATATTGTCATTGATGGGGAGGTCTATGGACGTGCATTAAGAACAAGGGAAAATGTAAAGCCTGTTTTTGTCTCGTGCGGAAATTGGCTTGATTTAGATAGTGCTACATTAATAACCTTGCTTCTTGTGAAAAATGATAGCCGGCTGCCGATTACGACTAGGTATGCCGATCTGGCCACACATGAAGCTAGAAAAAGGCTGCAACAGAAAGGAAATTAGCGCATTTTCCGGGAAATAAGTGAATGAGAATCGTATCTTGTACGCATACTTTTCTTTTTGGGCAAAAAAATATCCCTTTTCTTTAAATAATTCTAAGAAAAACGACAAACACTACAATAAAAGAAGGAAAGGGATGAAGAGAAAGAATGAATGTGAAAAAAACAGCCCTATTTATCCTACTACTTTTCATTTGCAGCAACACATCCGTCTATGCCATCGAGGCGGCTGGTGTGTTCAGTATTGTAAACGATAAGAATAAAACCATTGCTTCATCAGAAGTGACCTTTGAAGAAGGAGAAAGCTTATATGAAGTCACGAAAAGGGGATTTGACATCGAAGAAGCGAATGGACATATCATCGCCATCAACGGGGTGTACTCCAATCCAAAGGAAAATATCCATTGGGCAGCATTTATTAACGGGGAGCTTGTTGAACTAGAATTAAAGGAAGTCAGCCTTTTTGCAAATGATCAAGTGGTATGGGCATTAAAGAATTGGGACAAACAAGAGATTTTGAAATAAAGAAAGAAATCCCTTTACAATGATTCACATGTGTAAAGGGTTTTTTAGTTGAAATCATTCGTTAAGAAATTAGTAACAATTTCTTTCGCTACTAATGGTAGAATGAATGTGAGAGGGGGATGGATATGAATCACTTTAAGAAAATATTCTATTTTTGTTCATTGGCATTATTTATGGGAATGGTCTTAACTGCATGTGGTCAAAAGGAAGTAACTCAAGCGGACATCGATGAAAGAATTTGGTCCGATAGTTTAAAAGCTTATGAGATCACCTCAGATTATGTCTTGAATGAGGATTTCGAATTAACAGAAGAGGAAGAGAAGTTTTTAGCGGATTATTTGAAGATGTCGAATGAGATTTTGCTTGGTGACAGTGATGCGTACAGCGAGGCTGACCAAGATTTGGTTAATGAATTGATTTCCATTATTCATACCGTAAATATACATAAAGAGACGCAAAATTATAAGGCTTTGGATGAGCTTGAAGACAATTTTGAGAAGTTAGAGGGAATTTTTAAACAATAAAAATCAGCAGGGCAAAATGGAGCAAGTCAAAGAGGGAAAATATGACGGAAATTACATCGATTGTAGAGTTTAAAAATTTTATAGAAACTCATCACTTTAGTTTTATTTTTATATCGCGCGAAGAATGCGGAGTTTGCCATGCGCTCCTGCCGCAGGTGGAGGAATTGCTGCGGCGTTTCCCAGAAATACAACTCGGTCATATTGACGCAGGGCTAGTAGAAGATATAGCAGGGCACCTTATGGTCTTTACAGTGCCTGTACTGCTTCTATTCGTCGATGGGAAGGAATATATTAGGGAAGCACGATTTGTCCATATGGAGATGCTGGAGGAAAAAATCAGCAAAATCTACAATGGAATGGCAACGGACTGAATCTAGATTTTACTATATTGAAAGAGGACTTTTCTTTTTTAAATAGAATTTTTCTTTAAACGAATTATTTTTGTCACAAAATAAGAGAATCCGCGCGAAAATGTCCTTCATTAGGGGGATGAAGGACAAAAATAAGAGAATCCGCACGAAAATGTCCTTCATCAGGGGTATGAAGGACAAAAATAAGAGAATCCACATGAATGAGTGATATCGAACCAAGCAGTGTTGTGTGTGTTGAAATTGAAAATCAGCAGATTAAACAAATATTCATAAGATCACAGTGGCAAGGATGTGTTACCGATTGAAAGTCTCAAAGATGATCCTTTTCAGTCTTCTTATCTTCGTCTTTTGCATTTTTATGTTCATTAATCAGTGGATGACGGTAAGCCCAGGAACCTCTTCTGGGAATGGCAATCCCGCTTTATTATTTATATTCCTCTTAGTACCGCTATTTATTGTCATCGTATTCCTGTGGGCGCAACTATTTCAGGCACATTCTGTTCCTATTCTCTACATGATCATCGGTATGTTTCTCATGATCATCCATTTAACAGCCGGCTTCTTCTATCAAAAACAGTCATTGGATAAATACCGGGTTGTGTTAAAAAATGCATATATGGAAAGGAACGGCATGGTTGACGCACAATATATTCAAGATATTACAACAGGAATCACAATTCATGTAAACAATCAATATTTTAACGTCAATACTTTTTTCATGTTTGTAACTTCATCGATTTTTGTTGCTGCTTTATTTTATTTGGTGGAGCGTTTTGAAAACAAAACGAAAACCGTTCGTTAGAAATAGATTTATTTTACATTTTCCCTGGCAAATCCCTAAGGTTTGCTTTGGTCTCAAATTTAATCCCGCTCACCAAGGGAGGCCCCAATTAATGCAGCCTTGTAGCTATGAGTGAATGAAGTGAATACGCCTGCTATTGCCGGTCCGAACATTTGCCCGATGGCATAGGCAGCTGTTAAATAGCCGATCATTTGACTGCTGTTTGCCGGGCTTATTTGGCGAACCAATGTTGTAACAAGGGTCGTGATTCCCATAAAGGTTGCCCCAAATAAGACGGCACTGATGATGAAACCGCCTTGGGACGGCCAGAAGACAGGCAAGGCGATGCCGAGTGACTGCAAAACCATTGCTAATATGAGCGGCTTAACAAATCCCCAATGTTTTGCGAATGATGACCAAATCATACAGGAAGGAATGGCAGAAGCTCCTACTACGAGCCAAACAAAGGCAGCGTTTGCACTAAAGTTCGGAGTTTTTTCCGCAATCGATACAATAAATGTTCCCGTTACAATATAGCCTAGGCCTTCTAGACCATAGGCGATAATTAACCATGGAAGCCACTTGGCGTGCGGGAGTGATTTTGCCGCTTCCTGTTTCTTCTTTTTCAAAACTGACTGTTGTGAGTCTTTAAGCAACAGCCATACAAAAATCCCAAGAATTCCGCTTACAATGGCGAGCCCGATCCAGGTGCCTTCCCATGCAAATAACGCACCAAAACTTGGAATCATTAGGCTGGACAAAAGAATACCAAATCCAACGCCGGAATAGAACAAACCTGACCAATTGGTTTTTCCTGCTGCAGCAAGTTTATCAAGGACAATGCTTGATGCTAAGACAAAAATAAATGCACTTGAAACACCGGAGAGCAAACGAATGAAAAGCATCATCAAATAAGAATCGGACAGCCCCATACTGAAAGTCGTAAAAATGCTGGTCAAGAGACTGATTCTTAAATAAATGGTTTTATGCTTTTTCAAAGGAAGCATCCCTGCTAAAACTGCCCCAATGAAGTATCCTGCGTAATTACTCGATGCTAAGTACCCCGCAGCGGCATCGGAAAAAGAAAGAGCGCTTTGCATCAAGGGCAGGATGGGAGTGTAAGCAAATCTTCCAATGCCCATAGCGATCATTAAGGCAAAAATACCGCCTAGCAAAAACAGAAAAGGAGATTTTTTCAATGCAATGCCTCCTAATAGAAAAAATATTCATATTTTTATAATAGCTGGTTTTTTCTATCTAGTACATTACATTATGAAGGGGCAGGAGGTTTCCCTGCCCCTATTTGGTAATTCGGTTTAATTCGGGAGTTGTAATTGAATCTTCGAAACTTTGAAGATATTGAATAAAGGTGTCAAGCTCATTGGGTCCAATGACGATGTCCGAACCCCCTGTAAAGAGGGTGAACCCATCCCCACCGGCGGCCAGGAGTTCATTGACAGTGACCGTATAGACTTGATTTTCTTGGATCGGATTTCCACTTTCATCCTTCATTTCAATAATGCGCTCCCCAATCGGTGCTTCTGAATCCCATGAATAGTGGAAACCAGAAATTTGCAGCATCCGTATTTCATCCCCGATCCATTGCTGCTCAAGAACCGCTCTGATTTGCGCACCGCTTAGCTTCATTTTCACAAGCTGATGACCAAAGGGAAAGGCCGTATACACTTCACCCCATGTGATGTCACCAGGACCCAGATGAGCGCGGATTCCTCCTAGATTCACAAAGGCAAAATCTGTTTCCATCGCTTGACGTTCAGCATCCGCAATAAAATTCCCTAAAGCAGATTCTCCGTTTTCATTCTGTTTGCGGGTAATCTTATGATTTGTTTTCCCGACCACTTGATTGATAATGGCCGCAACGGGCCCGCGATAGGAATCAACCATTTGCATAATTTCATCGTCAGGCTCGATTCCGTCATGATGGGTCATAACGATTTCAGCCTTCTTCGACACAATATTCTTAGAAACCGGATCAAGCGAAAGATCAACTTTTGAAAAAGCTTTCCCGCCTGAGTAGGCTTGAACAATTAGTTTATTATCAACGATTGTATTGGCATAGGCATGATTATGAGCGCCGAAAATAATATCAACCT
>CALGSR010000480.1 GCA_937902115.1 uncultured Bacillus sp.
ACGACAGGGCGATTCGATGTTGACTTATCGTAGGGAGGAAGTGTGAAGTACACTAGTCGCTAGGCGCTGAAGCTAGACACCAACCTTAATTTATAGAACTTATTTTTAACCTTGTGGTAAATACTTTACTTCTTCATACTTTCCACATTTCGATGATAAATAAGCAGCAATCCTTTTAAAGTTAAATAAGGATCAACAATATCGATAGATGTAGATTCATCCGCTATAAGCTGCGCCAATCCTCCGGTTGCAATCACTGTTGGATTCAATTTACTTTCAGCCTTCATTCGTTTAACCATTTCTTGAACCTGCCCTACATAGCCAAATAAAACTCCGGACTGCATGGCCGCTACTGTATTTTTACCGATAACACTTTCAGGCCGCGCAATTTCAATTCGTGGCAGCTTAGAAGCTTTCGTATATAATGCCTCTGTCGAAATACCGATACCCGGGGCAATTGCTCCTCCTATATACTGCTTATTCTCGTTAACAAAACAGTAGGTTGTAGCCGTACCGAAATCAACAATAATTAATGGACTGCCATACTCGTGGATAGCAGCAACCGCATTGACAATTCGGTCCGCACCAACCTCCCTAGGATTGTCTGATTTAATATTTAAACCGGTCTTTGTCCCGGGTCCGACAATTAATGGTTTGACATGAAAATAGTTCTGGCACATTCTTTCTAGTGAGGCCATAATCGGCGGTACGACCGATGAAATAATAATTCCTTTAATATCTGAAAAAGACAGGCCGGCATAATCGAATAACGATTTGATCACCATTCCGTACTCATCACCTGTCCTGTTGCGGTGCGTTTCGATTCTCCAATGGTGTTTAAACGCCTCACCATCGTGTACACCTAAAACAATATTCGTATTTCCTACATCAATTACAAAGAGCAATGGGATTCACCACTTTTCCTATTAGTCGGTAATATTACTGCAACATCATACCATATCAGGCAATTCCTCGTGAATGAAAAAAGATGGATTAAAAGGGGGTGCCCCATAAATAACAGTCATCCTCACTTTATCTATGGGGCACAACCCCTTTGATCAAACAAAATAACTATCGAGAAAAAAGGTGCCCCATTTGCGAGCACCTTTTCGTCATTATTTTTCTTTAGAATCTGAAGAATCTCCAGAGTTTATCCCCTCTATTGCATTAGGGATAATATTCCCAGTAATTTCATCATCTTTTTTGCTGATATTCACTTTAACATCCTTACCCTGTTTATCGTCTTTTTCAAGCGCGACTTTGCGTTCAGGCAGTGTACCATGGTCAGCAAGATGTCTGATTTGTTCAGCGTCCAAAGTTTCGATCTCAAGTAATGTATTAGCAATAACATCTAACTTATCACGGTTTTTAGTAAGCACTTTTCTAGCTGTTTCATAACATTCCTTAATGATTCTTTGAATTTCAAGATCGATTTCATATGCAATCGCATCTGAATAATTTTGGTCATTATGGAAGTCGCGGCCTAAGAATACCTGTCCGCCCTGAGCCTGTCCAAATTGAAGCGGTCCAAGCTTATCACTCATACCAAACTCTGTTACCATCCGGCGGGCAATTCCTGTCGCACGCTGGAAGTCATTATGAGCACCTGTACTTACTTCACCGAAAACAATTTCCTCTGACACACGTCCGCCAAGAAGGCCGACGATTTTGTCCAAAAGCTCGGGCTTCGTCATAAAGAAACGGTCTTCCTTAGGCAGCATTACTGCATAACCACCGGCTTGTCCGCGTGGAACAATCGTTACTTTATGAACCACTTCTGCGTTATCAAGCATCAACCCAATAACTGTATGACCAGCTTCATGGAAGGCAACGATTCTTCTTTCCTTTTCAGAAATAACCTTGCTCTTTTTAGCCGGCCCCGCAATAACTCTATCTGATGCTTCATCAAGATCTTCCATATCAATTTTTTTCTTATTAGAGCGTGCAGCTACAAGGGCTGCTTCGTTTAATAGGTTTTCTAGATCGGCACCTGAGAATCCAGGTGTTCGTTGCGCAATTGCTTTTAAGTTAACCCCTTCATCAAGCGGTTTATTCCGCGCATGAACCTTTAATACTGCTTCACGTCCATTTACATCAGGACGGTCTACTGTAATTTGACGGTCAAAACGACCTGGACGAAGAAGTGCCGGGTCTAAAATATCCGGACGGTTTGTCGCCGCAACAATAATAATTCCCTCATTAGCACCAAATCCATCCATTTCCACTAGCAACTGGTTTAATGTTTGTTCACGTTCATCATGTCCGCCGCCAAGTCCTGCACCACGCTGGCGTCCAACTGCATCAATTTCATCAATGAAAATGATACAAGGTGCATTTTTCTTTGCTGTTTCGAAAAGATCACGAACACGCGATGCCCCTACCCCAACAAACATTTCAACGAAGTCCGAACCACTAATAGAGAAGAACGGTACTCCTGCTTCCCCCGCTACAGCACGAGCAAGCAATGTTTTACCTGTTCCCGGAGGTCCTACAAGAAGAACACCCTTTGGAATTCTAGCCCCCAGTTCAGAAAACTTTCTTGGATCCTTTAGGAATTCAACAACTTCAATAAGTTCCTGCTTTTCTTCATCTGCTCCAGCCACATCTTTAAAGCGAACCTTCTTCTTTTCTTCGTTATAAAGCTTGGCTTTACTTTTACCAAAGTTCATCACTCGGCTTCCGCCGCCTTGAGCTTGGTTTAAAAGGAAGAAGAATAAAATAAAGATAATGATAAATGGAATGATCGATGTAAAGAAAGTGACCCATCCGCTTGTCTCTTTAGCCGGCAGTATATCCCGCTTCGGAACATCCTTTGCTAAAGTTTGAATACGTTCAATTTCACTATCACTATGTGTAACGTAAGCGATAAAAAACTGTCCTTCTTCATATCCTTTTAGCTGTCCGCGAATCTCGAGCACACCACGTTCCGGCTGCATCGTCATGCTAGTAACCTTATCACCTTCAAGGCTTTCAATAAATTCATTATAACTTATATTTTTTGTCGGCTTACCTCCGCCATTAAAGAAACTTACAACACCAATAATGACTAGAAAAATTAATAAATAAAAGATGGTATTACGGAATATCCGATTCATCCCTTACCTCCTCCCACGGTCAAGAAACTATAGAGTATAGTAACATAGAAAATAATAGTAATACAAGAAATTACACTTTTATATAGCAGTTATTTAAAACCGGCGAATAAATGTCAAGGGAATTTTTTTAAAAATTATTCCCCACCGCTGTAGACACGCGGCTTCAAAATCCCAATATAGGGGAGATTGCGGTATTTCTCTGCATAATCAAGCCCATACCCAACAACAAATGCTTCTGGAACGATAAAGCCTGCATAATCTGCCTTGATATCAGCTTTTCGTCCTGAAGGTTTATCGAGCAGGGTTACAATTTTGACAGATTTCGCTTTGCGATATTGAAAAAGCTGGACGAGATAGCTAAGCGTCAATCCGCTGTCAATAATATCCTCAACAATAAGAATATCGCGTCCTTCAACAGAGGTGTTCAAATCCTTGACAATTTTTACTTCCCCTGAGGAAACCGTCGAATGTCCATAGCTGGAAACATCCATAAAATCCATTTCCAGAAATGTGTCAATCCGTCTGATTAAATCCGACATAAACGGCATAGCACCCTTCAGAACACCAATAACAAGGGGAAATCGACCTTGATACTCCTCTGTTAATTGCGCTCCTAGTTCCCTTACTTTTTTTTGAATTTCCTCCTCTGTTAGTAATATCTTTTCAATATCATTTTTCATACTTTTGTATGCCTCCTAGAAGTAAAATGCAACCCTTATTCCTATCGAGTTTTCTTGTATGTAAAAATAAATACCGTATTTCCCTCTTCATTATCCATTTCCATGCAGGACTTTTTTAACCCTGGAAGCCAAAGAATTTCCTTATTACCATCTGTTACAATGGGCCAGCTTCGTCTTTGTTCCCTTGGAACTTTCCCATCAATAAAGATCGATTTAATTTTCTTTGTTCCCTGCATCCCTTTTATGCTCATTCGGTCCCCAGGTTCCCTTGTTCTAATAATGATAGGAAAATTCAAATCTTCCCGATTCATTTTAAATAAGTTGGAATCGGCATCGTCAGGGATTTCATCCGTTTCTTCCAGAGTAATGCAGTCCCCGTTAGGAAGGCAGCACACTCCGGGTTCATTGAGTTCAAAGTAAAATGGTTCCTCCTCGATTTGATCAGAATCGAAACAGAAGTGGCACAAACGATAAGAGCGAATAATCTTTAACCCCTCCGGAAAATTCAAACTCCCTGATGGGCGCTCCCCCTCTATTAAGGAAAAGAATTGCTCAATATGTATCGCGGACAAGGATTCAGGCCTTGTTTTGTATAGATAATTTAATATTAGTTGAACGCCCCTTCTTTGTAAAGGAATCGCTATAGACTGGAGGGCATCAATATCAACTGTTAGAAGTCCCTCTCTCTTCTCTTTACATACTGTTCTCATTTTTTGCAGAGCTAATTCCTGTAAAAATTCCTCATCTTCCTGAATGTCCTCGCTGAATCTTTGAAAATGCTCATGAACATGGGGATTCTCCTTCTGCAAAAAGGGAACAACATACTTTCGCAGCCGGTTACGTTGATACACATCCTTTTCATTACTGGGGTCCCGCCGGGGATTTAGTTGGTTCACATGACAATAATGTTCTATTTCATTTCGATTCAAGCATAAAAAGGGTCTGACAATCGCTCCGTTCTGAAAAGGTCTGAGAAAAGGAATTCCTGCTCTAGCGGAGCCTGAACTGCCTCGGGTGATTCTCATTAGTATCGTCTCAATTTGATCATCCCCATGATGGGCCAAGGCAAGATAATTGCACTCCAATTCCTCCATAATTCGGGCAAAAAACTGATAGCGGCACTCTCTGGAGGAGACTTGGGAGCTTTTCCCTGACTCCTGCATATATTTAGTGACATCAATTCTTGTCATGCGAAACGTAATGCCCAGCCCTAAGCAGAACGATTCAACAAACTTGGCCTCGTTATAGGATTCCACTCCTCTAAACATATGATCAACATGGGCAACTGCAAGGGAAAAGTTGTATTTCCCCTGTTGCTTCCAAAGAAAATGAAGCAGCGCCAATGAATCCGGGCCGCCAGAAACACCTACAAGTATCTTCTTCTCACTTAAAGTAAATTTTTTTTGTTTTAAAAATGATTCCACTTTATCTTCTACCATGATGAATTCTTCCTTGCTTTTAATATATCGTTCCCTATACCCATACTTTCCAATAATTATATCCCTAAGCATAACATGTTTTTCGAAAGCATCCCAAGCAAGAACCTCATATTTTTGTATTTTCCCCCCGCTTACAAACCTATGAACAAAGGTTAGATAAGTTGGCCAAACATGTAAATGACATAAAAGGATACGACAATGAGAAAGATAATAAAGGTCTCCGCAAAGCCGCCTTTTCTACCTTTAGTTTGTTGGTGCTTTGAACTTGCTGCTGTTCTTGTCTTACGGGCTGCTGTACGTGTTACAGTTCTTTCCTTATTAACTGCTATAAGCAAATCTCTTCTCATTTGCGCCGCATTTTCGTATTTCCCCTTTAATGCACTTAGAATAACCGCTTCAAATTTCTCCAGCATCTTATTTTGCTTAATCATGGAAGTTAATTGTGCCAGACCTTCCCCGTTTCTATTAAATCGCTTTGGGTAAGCTGTATTTAGCATAATCATAGCAACGGCAAATAGATCATAGGCAGGGTCAGCCCTACGTGAGCCAAGCCCCCAATACCCTCTATCAAAAAATTCAGTAAACTCCTTAATTGCCCTGCCTTGCATCGTCGTACCACCGACATCAATGCAGCGCACCTGCGTGCGTGGACCTGTGACAATTAAATTTTCCGGCTTTAAATCACCGAAGACCCAGCCGCTTCGATGCAACTTCTCAAGGTCGCCTAACAGTTGCAGCATTAATACAGGAAGCCATGCATGACCCTTCTGTGTAATAAAATTCAACAAATCAGGCCCTTGTATATACTCCATAACATAAAAAGGGATATTCCCGGTTTTTGTTACCCAGTCATCAACATCAAGTAAAGAAGGCCCAAGGGCAGATGCCTGGACCTTTGCAAATGATTTAAGTACATTGACTTCAGAGGTAATGGATGCTCCATTGCTACTCATTTTTATCGCAGCATACTGATGATTCCGCCGTGCAAGATAGACGACTCCATTCGCCCCATAGCCTAATTCCTTGATAATCGTATAGCGATTTTTATACCATTTACCTTCAATTATAATCCCGGGAGATGCCTTACACTGATTCTTCATAGAATTCATCATCAGAAAGCAGACTCCTTAATGAACGTTTTTTTCTAAAGTAGTTTAGAGCCTCACTTAATGCCGGTCCTGTTGGCGTAATTCCACCGGTAGTCAGCTTTGAGAATATTCCCGTTAAAGACTCAAGTTTTGGTGTCCAATCGAGCAATTTTTCAACTTCGCTACTTTTCCCGGGAAATACAAACACAGAAAAACGATTTTCCCCTGTCCGGGCATTTAGACTTAAGGAGAGATCCAACAGAGCCTCCTTTACAGTCTGAAGCTTATCCTTCATACTGGCACTTGTGTCAACAAGAATGAGAACCTCCAATTCTACCGTTTCTCCCAGTTCGTCTACAACCTCCATGATTTCCCCTCTTTTTTCAGGCGGGAGGTCTTCCATCGTCTGCGTGCGCCCCAGGATCTGTTTTAATTCTTGATTAACAAGCCCTTGGAGAGTCTGTGTCATCGCCTGCCTTGTCACCATTTGCACCGTTTGTGAAAGATTTCGTGTATACACAATTTGGCTCACACCACCGCCGGACATGGCAATATCCTCAATTTCCTTCATGGCCTTTTCATCGATGACATCATGTTCCATTGCACCAATGACATTTACCGAAATGCCCTGTTCCCTTGCCAAAGCGGCCATAGCAATCGGGTCTTCCCCTTGGTTTGAACATCCATCCGTAATCAATAAGATTTGCTTTAAGGTTCCTTTTCTCAATGGAAATCCCCTCCATAAGTGAATTGTTACCATTTTCGACTGTATGGAAGGGATTTATACATATAGATATAGGAATCTTTATTTAAGAAAGCATACGGTTTCTGAACTCTAACTAGTGTCCAGCGCCTAGCGACTAGTGTACTTCACACTTCCTCCGCAACGATTGCGTCAAC
>CALGSR010000481.1 GCA_937902115.1 uncultured Bacillus sp.
CTCCCTGGTACGCTCTTTTACCTTTTCGTTCAGCAGCTCGTTCATCTGCTGCAAAAGGGAAACGGGAACAATATGTTTTAGCCTTAATGGAAAAAGCAGTACAATTAGATCCAAACAATCCAATTGCAGGAAACTTTTTAACTTGTTTCGAATGGAAGAAAAGCAGTAAACTTCTGGATGATCTTTCATTTTCACCGCTCCGTGAAACAGATAATCGACAGGTAAAGAGGCAAACGATTGAACGATATATTCTTACCTGCAAGAATTTTTTGCAGAAAGCTTCCGAGCATCTGGAACGTTTAGCTGGATTAACAGGCTCTTTATGCGATATCTCAAATGAGGATTCATCTGCTTTTTATGAAAGAATTATCGAAATACTTGAAAATGTAAAAAGTGAAGTTGAGTCATTATTGCAAGCTTCAAGTGATTATAACGATTCACTTGTCGGTACTTTTCATACAGCTGTTTATTTAGATAATATTAAAAAACATTTGTCACAAATTAACGAATTAAAATCTCTATGGACAATTGCTTTTAATGACTTGGGACAAAAAGAAGAGAAGAAACATCTCACAGCAATGGAAGAGCTGCACCAGATGATCGGGCTGCAGTCTGTAAAAAGCCGGGTGAATGATTTTTACCAATTTTTCAAATACCAAAAAAGCAGAAAGGAACAAGGTTTTCAAACAAAGGATGAAGTCAGCCTGAACATGATCATAACGGGTAATCCCGGCACAGGGAAAACCACCCTTGCAAGGTTATTTGCTAGTATCTATCATGAACTTGGAGTGTTGCCGAGAAAAGAGGTTATTGAAACAGACCGTGCTCAGCTCGTTGGTTCGTTCGTAGGACAAACAGAGGAAAATGTTCGTGCAGTTGTTGAAAAGGCATTGGGCGGTGTTTTATTTATTGATGAAGCCTATAATTTAAAGCGTGAAGGTCAATCTGGCAATGATTATGGCCAGACCGTTGTGGATACATTGGTATCCTTAATGACGGGAAATGAATACGAGGGACAATTTGCGGTCATATTAGCCGGTTATCCCGAAGAGATGCGTCAATTTCTTGATGCAAATCCCGGACTTCGCAGCAGATTTCCCACATCAAATTTTATTACCTTACCTGATTATTCCAATCAAGAGCTAATCGGCATTGGCAGCAAGCTGGCTTCTGATAACGATTATGTTATGACAGATGAAGCAATACAGGCGCTTGAGGAAAGAATTGAAAGAGAACGGGTTGATGATACCTTTGGAAATGCAAGAACAGTGAGAAATCTTGTCTTGGATGCGATATTTAAAAAAGGTGCTAATTATCAAACAGAAAGCATTCAAAGCTTTTTAGATTATTCTTTATTGGGTAAAGAAGATTTTTCACGTGAAAAATTTGAACTAAAGGAAAACCCACAGCAAAAATTATCTTCTTTAATCGGTTTAAAAAACGTAAAAGATGAGGTAACTTCTATCATTTCATTTGTAAAAATGCAAAATTTTAGAAGGGAACATGGCTTACCAGTATTACCGATTCAACTGCACACCGTATTTACAGGTAATCCTGGCACAGGAAAAACAACGGTTGCCAAAATATATGCGGAATTATTAAAAGAATGCGGCTTATTAAAAAGAGGACATCTCATCACAACGAGCCGTGCTGATTTTGTTGCAGGCTATGTCGGGCAAACTGCCGCAAAAACAAAACGGAAAATTCGCGATGCTTTAGGTGGAGTGCTCTTCATCGATGAAGCGTACTCCTTGTTAGGCCACAGCGCCGGGGATTTTGGAAAAGAAGTCATTGATACACTTGTCGATGAAATGACCAAACATAATGAAAACCTTGTTGTAGTATTGGCAGGATACTCTGATGAAATGGAACTTTTTTTGAAAAGCAACCCAGGTCTTCGTTCTAGATTTAAAAAGTTTATCCATTTCCCGGATTATTCTTGCGATGAATTACTGCAAATTATGAAATCCTACGGAAATCAGTTTGATTATCACTTTACTGAAGAAGCTGAACGTTATATTTTAAAAAAGTTATATAATACAATCGTGGACGGAAATGGGCGCTTCGCTGTCAATTTAATTACCGAAACAATTCAGATGCAGGCACATAGATTGATGGCAGATCCAGCCCAAATGACAGATATCGATAAAGCATTAATGATTGAAAAGGAAGATATAGAGAAAAGTCTTAACAAAATTTCGAGAGGAGAATAAATAATATGTTAATTTCAACAAAAGAAATAGATGTTCGATACGCTGAAACCGATCAAATGGGAGTCGTGTATCATGCCAATTATCTTGTTTGGATGGAAGTGGGAAGAACAGCTCTTATAGAGGATTTGGGCTTCAGCTATGCACAAATGGAACGAGATGGAATCATTTCACCTGTACTTGACATTCAGGCCTCCTATAAGAAACCACTGCGTTATGGCGAAAAGGCAATAATTAAAACGTGGATTGAAGAGTACGATGGAATTCGCATTACATATGGTTATGAAATTTGCAAAGAGGATGGGGAACTAGCTGTAACCGGCATGTCAAAGCATGCTTGTGTCAAAAAAGAAACATTTCGTCCGATTTCGATTAAAAGAAAATTTCCAAATTGGCACCAAGCCTACGAAAATGAGAAAAAGAAGGCTGAAGAGATTGTGACGAAGGGGTGAGGCAAAATTGGCTTTCGGCATTACAAAAAAGGAACTCCGGGACTGGAAAGCAAGAATAGACAAAGGGGAAATTGCCTTTCTCACTCATTATTGGCTCGATGATCGCTTCCCAGAGAGTAAAACAGTCACCAAAGTAGGCTGCAATGATTTGCAAAAGCTCATGGATTGGGGCAAAAAATACGGTCTGAAACCTGAATGGATCGATAAAAGAAAGAATGGCTATTCTCATTTTGATCTCTTAGGCACGAAACAAACAGAGATCCTTAAGAAGGAAGGAATATCCCACCATTTATTGAGTTAATGTGGAGAAGCATAGTGAAAACAAACGGCCGCAAAATCACTTATTTTTGCGGCCGTTCTGATAATAGAAACATTTAGATTGGCAAGAAGGTAAATACACCGCTAAGTACCATTAACACTTGAAAAACAAAGTGCCATATCATCGCAGGTATAACACTTCCCGAGCGGAAAGTAACAAAACCCCAATAGCAGCCAAACAAAGAAATGAGCAAACAGATAGAAAGTGAATAGCCAAACATGATATAAGAAAAACCATATGCAGCACTTGAGAAGAAAATCGCAAAGCTTTCATTCGTTAAATTTTTCATTGCTGTCATGATCATTCCACGCCATAGAACTTCTTCCATAATACTGCTGATAGCTGCATAAACGAGGATCCAAAAGAACCACCGCAACTGAAAATTAGGAGCCTCGAGGATAATAAAAGGAAGATACATGATAGTAGTAATAGAAAGAGCGATCATAAGAAAACGATAAATCGATAGATAGAATAGTCTTCTCGAAAGAAAAGATAGTGATATTCCTTGATTCCATTTAGTTTTTTTAAAAAACAACGATACATCTTGTTTAAATTTATGGCATACATAAAAAATCATGAGGATTGGAAAAAGCAATAAAACCTTATCCAGCATTAAAAGAATATTCACGTGATAGGACAGGCTGTCAATAAAGCGATTTCCATATAAATATAGTAATTCACCAATAAAATAAGCAAATGTTATCCAGATAAAGATTCGCTGCTTTTCCTGTAGGAACGCAACAAGCAGCAATAAGACGAATAAGATTAGAAATGCAATCGTAAGGCGGTTTAATTGAAAAAATATGAGAGTCGTGATAAAAAGAAAAATGAAGGTTAGATTTCTAAATGGATGTTCCTTGAAATGCAACATTAGCATGATCACCACTTTCTGCTAATTATATTAATATTCTAACGCAGCAAGTCAAGGATTGAAAGTTAGTTTTTGGAATTTTCTTAATACAGCAGCAGAGAGAGGACGTGAAATTTTGTTTACAATTAGCCATGCAGCATTAGATGTTCTTGATTGGGCGATTAAGCAAGAGCAAACTAGCGAGGATGAAAAATTATTTGTCCGCCTGACAATGGGACACAGTTGAAAAGAACCAGATCTAAAGCTGTCTCTGGAAGAGCGGCCCATAACCGGTGATCAAATCTATACATTTGATCAGATTGACCTGTTAATACATGAAGATGACTTTATTTATTTTAATCATCGAAAATTAGACTATAGCAGAAATTCGTTTGGTAAAGCACGATTCCATTTAATAAAAATATAAAAGGTCAATAGTCAATTACCATCATAAAGAAACTGAATATTGACCCTGATTATGTCCATCGTTATATGAATTAGTTCCTTTTAGCGAATTTTTCATTTGTCACCTTGTTAACATATTATTATCATCATCGAGATTTTCAAAGAAAGAGATTAATTCGTCAAAGTTACGAATGACCTTTTTTGGTGTAGTACTATCTTCCTCGTCATCAGGACAGAAAAGTTCAACAATGAACTCATCCGGATCAGCGGAATAATCAATTGAAGTTGAAAAAATATAGTTTTTTTCCTTACTAAAAGACTTTCCCATGTTGAAAACCTCCATTTCTTATTATTTTGTACTATCATTTTATAACAATTTCTTATGTATTTTGGATATTTATTTGTCCGTTTTTTAACATCCATGATTTATTGACAGACTCATGAACAATTTGAACTAAAAATAGCCAAAAAAAGGTGAGGCCCCTGTTAGGAAGTCTCACCTTTTTCTTACTTAATGGATTCTTTTCTCTTTTTGCTTAACCAAGTAACCTTCGGCTCTGTTTTATTGATAATCCGTTTGATGTTCGCCCGATGACGATAAATAACAAAAGCAACTAAAATAGAAACAACGAAAATTAAAATCGGATCTTGTACAATTAATGCGTAAATTATTGCAACAACACCGCCAAATATGGAAGAAAGAGATACATACTTGGTTATGTATAAGCAAATGAAAAATCCTGCAATCATGATCACAAACATCAAGGGAGCATAACATAACAAGACTCCTGCTGAAGTAGCAACCGCTTTTCCTCCGCGAAATCCCGCAAATAACGGATACGTGTGACCGACTACAGCAAAAATACCTGCAATTAATAGATGCATTTCAGATTGAAAGAAAAAAGGAAGTGACGCAGCCAACGTTCCTTTTAAAATATCAGCTGACGTAACGATTAATCCAGCTTTTACTCCTAAAACACGAAAGGTGTTTGTCCCTCCTAAATTCCCACTTCCATGCTGCCGTATATCGACTCCGTAAAACTTTTTTCCAATAATTAAACCAGAGGGGATGGAACCAATTAAATAAGCTAATACAACAATGACCGCATTCACAAACATGTATAATTTCTCCTTCGCATATCCAGGGTTTCTATTCCCCTATTGTTTCCAATAAGAAAATAAGCTCTTATCCTATTAATGTTTGATAAACAAGTGCTCCTTCATTTTACCATTTTCCTCTTCACAAGAGAAGATTGGTCATAATTGGTTTGAAAAATTCCTTTTCAACGATTGATTGTTTCGTTACGATAGTACAGGGGAGGATGTTCATAGTGGCAAATATTGTATATCAAAAACAAACAAAGATTCAAAAGAAATGGGTTCTGGCAGGTTTTTTGCTGTTCTTCATTTTAATTCTATCTAGTATTCTCTTATTTCTTTATCCGTTTGATTCCCGTAAAAAAGAAGTCTTTTTTACTGGGGAAAACCCTATCTTATTCAACGGGATACAAACTGGCAACGGACTGATTGATGGAAATTCGGTATATGTACCGCTCTCTTTTATGAAAGAAAACATAGACGAACAGCTTTTCTTTGATGAAAAATCAGATTCCATTATCATCACTACAAAAAATAAAGTTATTCAAATGCCGACCGAGTCATTAACTTATTATGTGAATCAGGAACCTGTCAAACTACAAATAGCTCCAATTAAGGCCAAGAATGGGGAACAGTACATGGCACTCGAACCAATTCTGTCATACTACGGAATTCAGTATTCCATATTACCTGAAACAAATGCAATAGAAATTACTCAAGACGGCAAGAAAAAAATATCCGGGACAATCAAAGGGAAAGACATTAATGAAAAAAGACTTCGAGTAAGAACAAAACCGGACCTTCAAGCACCGTATACTGCGCAAACAGCAGATAAAGAAGAAATCACAATCGAAAAAGAAGAAAAAGAGTATTTTTATATTCGTAAAGAAAATGGGATTGCAGGTTACTTGGATAAAAAATATGTCAGTAAGGGAAAAACCGAAACAATTCAAATTCAAAAAGAACAAGTCGAGGTGAAAGCGCCAGTAATAAACGGTCCTATCCATTTAACATGGGAAGCCGTTTACTCGAGAAATCCGGAAACTGCTTCGATACCAGAGATGCCGGGAATAAATGTTGTCTCCCCAACCTGGTTTGAATTGACCGATAATAAAGGATCTGTTAAAAATCTTGGTTCACTTGATTACGTAAATTGGGCAAAATCCAGAGGATATCAAGTATGGGCTTTATTTTCAAATGGATTCAATCCAGATTTAACCCATGAAGCTTTAAAAGACTATGAAACGCGACAAACGATTATTCGTCAGCTGCTGCATTATAGTCAAATGTATCAATTGGATGGTATCAATATTGATATCGAAAATGTTAGAGAGGAAGATGGCCCATATGTTACTCAATTTATCAGAGAAGCAACACCTTATTTTCATCAAGCCGGATTAGTCGTTTCAATGGATATTACGTTTATTTCAAGTGGAAATTGGTCAGCATTCTATGAACGTGACAAGCTGGCGGAAACAGTCGATTATTTAATGGTTATGGCTTATGATGAACACTGGGGAACATCACCGAAAGCGGGCAGTGTAGCAAGTTTCCCTTGGGTTGAACAAAATTTACTAAAACTATTAGAAGTCGTACCAAACGATAAATTAATTCTTGGTGTTCCGTTGTATACCCGACTCTGGGAAATCAAGGATACCGGAGAAATCTCATCAAAATCAATGAAAATGGCTGAAGTGAAAGAATGGATGTCAGAAAAAGGTATCACTCCAGTTTATGATGAACACAGCGGGCAAAACTTTGCTGAATATTATAATGCCGAGGCTCAGAGCACATACCGAATCTGGCTCGAGGATGAGCTTTCATTAAAAAAACGTGCGGAATTAGTAAAAAAATACGAATTAAAAGGA
>CALGSR010000482.1 GCA_937902115.1 uncultured Bacillus sp.
GCATACCAATCAATCCGATAATCCTCTCCATGAACCTCAATAGCCTCAAAACGGCAGAACTGACGGCATAAATCACAGAGCACACATTGTTCCGTATCAATTTCAGCCTTAGGCAAACCGTAATAATCCTCCTGTTTCGGATGAACACTCTGATCCATCAGCAAATGCAGATTCGGTGCATCCACATCACAATCGGCATAAGCTTTTGCCTTTGCCAGCTGAATAAAGGCACTAGCAAGCGTTGTTTTTCCGGTACCGCCCTTGCCGCTTAAAATCAAAAGCTGTTTCATATAGGCTGAGCCTCCTTGAGCACAGTCTCCAACAAAGAAGCAAACATATCCTGGTATTTTTTATTTTCCCGGACAGCAATACTAGCATTGGAATTAAGACTAGCAAGCTCCATATCAAAAGGAATTTCCGCTAGAATAGGGATTCCTTTTTCAAGGCAAAAGGTTTCTGCCGGATTTTCCCCTTCCTGGCATTTGTTCAACACTACCCCATGCGGTTTTTTAAAAAGCCGGACCAGTTCATAAATCATGTTAAGGTTGTGGACGCCAAAGACGGTTGGCTCCGCTGTCAATATACAGTAATCCGCATCCTTTATGCTTTCCGTTACCGTACAGGAGCTTCCAGGCGGACAGTCGATAATCGTTAATGGCCGATTGATCGATTCATAACTTAAAAGCTTTTTAATTATCGGAACTCCGGATTCTTCCCCAATATTTAAAATACCGGACAACATCGTAACAGATTCAGATACTCCTATTTGCATCTTCCCGATGATTCTTTTCTTTTCCGCCAAGGCCTCGTTCGGACAAAACAAAGCACAACCACCGCAAGAATGACAGATATCTTCAAAAACAAGCAGCTGATTTTTTATATAGGCCAAAGCGTTATAGCGGCAAAATTCAACGCATTGACGACAGCCATTGCAAATGCTTTCATTTACAACCGGAGTAAGAACCGAAAGCTCCTTTGTAATAACCCCCTCCGGATTGAAAAACAAATGCCCATTTGGCGCCTCGACATCACAATCAATATAAACAGCTTCTTTAGCAGCGGCAGCCATATTGACCGAAACCAACGTCTTCCCCGTGCCGCCTTTTCCGCTCAATACAGCAATCTTCATCCTACCTGCCTCCATGATGAAAACCGGCATGGATTTCTTCTAGTACCTCAAGATCCCCTTCGAGAAAAGCGATAATATTTTCTTCAATGGTGCCATCACTTGTTTTGTACAGCTTAATAGATGCAGCCAATAGGACTGCATCGGCATTTTCCCCGCACCGTGGAGTGAGCAGGACATCGGCACCGCTGTCGACGATAATTTGCGCCGCTTTGACACCGGTTCCTCCCTGACTTGGCGCCGCATGATTTTCAAGAGAACGAATCGCCTTTGAATCTGTATCATAGATTAAAAAATAAGCCGCCCGGCCAAATGATTGGCATACCTTTGAAGCAATGGATGGCTGATCTGTTGGAATAGCAACTTTCATGTTTAACTCCTCCCATGTAATCCGCTTATATTTCTGTAAAAAAACTGAATTCCCCTTGTCGTACAAACCCATCAAGTTAAATATTAAGATTCACAGTTTCTATCTTCCTCCGAAGCACTCATCCTGCATCTCCGCTTATGGCATCCTCCGCCACCGTGACAAGGTTTCTCAACGTTGCTGCAAAGCTTGTAGTTTCCACCCTCAATTCTTAATACTTTTCCGTTTACCAGTGATTGTGCCAATTTTTTTCGCGCATCGATATAAATCCCCTGTACTGTCGTACGGGCGACATCCATTTGCTTAGCACATTCTTCCTGAGTGAGGCCCTCTAAGTCAATCAGACGGATTGTTTCATATTCATCAACGGTCATTGAAACCATATCTTCCTCATTCATTTGTGCGTTCAACGGTCCAAACAAATCATTCATCGGCATACAGCATACTCTGCGCCGCTTTCGTGGTCTTGGCATTTTTTATCCCCCCTTAGACTCGCAAATATCTCCCATTTCTCTCCCGATGTTCAAAAGCTTTCTATCAATAATGCCTTCTTTCAGTACCAGTCTGGAGTGTTTTACAATCTCTGCAAACGCCACTCATCACAACCATGATGTCCTCGATATCGTCGTCAAAGCTTTTCTCAATATAATCTCTTTGTTCCACCAATTCATTAAAAATATGCTGATCCGAATATTCTTTAATTTGTCTGCAATGATTGCATTGAAAATGAATATGAAGCTTCTTTTGGCTGTACATATCCAATTCATAATAGCGCTCATTATGAAGCATGATTTCTTTAATGACATTCAACTTCTTCAAAACATCAATGCTCCTGTATACCGTTGGCAGACTGATCCCCTGTTCTCTCGTCTTAAGGAAAATTTGCTCTGGCCTCAGATGCTCTTTGCTTTCAATAAAAAGCTTAATAATGATTTTCCTGGAGCGGGTAGCTTTAAATCCTTTTCTGAGAATTAACTGCTCAATCCTTGAAATTGTCTCATCTGCATTCATTTTTTCACCTTTTCTTTGTAAAAAAATCGCAAGTTCCATTATTAAAAAAGTTAATGACATATGTCAATAATAATTATATCCCGTTTGCGACATATGTCAATAACTGATTACATTTAGGAATAAAAAAAGGAAAGAGTCACTTAAATAAAATGAGTCTTCCCTTTTTTGCTTTCTTCTATTTGTTGTACTTCTAGAGCAAGAGTTTTCCGCAAACTTTAACAGTAAAGTATTAGCTTGACTGAACCGCTTGTTTTTTCCGGATTCCTTTCCATACGGTTATTAAGAGATAACTTAATCCCGATAGGAGAATGATCGATGCACCGGATGGGACGTTTAAAGTATAGGAGGTACCAAGCCCGGCCAGTGAAAATATCAGACTGAAGCTTGAAGCCAGCAGCATCATTTTTTGCAAATTATTCGTAAAATACTTCGCAATCGCTGTTGGCGCTGATAGTAAGGCAATCACAAGGATAAAGCCAACAACACGAATAAGAACGACAATCGTCAAGGCAATTAAAAAGAAAAGCAGGTATTCAAGCCAAAGGATTCTCACTCCTTGAACACATGCAAATTCATCGTCAAATAAATAAGCCTTAAACACGTTAAATAAGGAAAGGATAAAAAAGATAACAATGATATCCAGGACAAGCATCATCCATAAATCACTTCTGCCTACCGTTAAAATATCGCCAAACAAATAGGTCGACATATCAGGCGGGTACCCGGGGGTAAAAGCAATAAACATAATTCCAGCAGCCATGCCAATTGCCCAAAACAATCCAATCAAAATGTCCGTGTTCGTTTGCTGCTTCCTCTGAATGGTGGCAATTCCTAATGAAGCGGCTATCGCAAAAAACAGTGCGCCAATCATCGGCGAAATTCCAAGGAAATAACCAAGTCCAATGCCTCCGAAAGCCGTATGGGCAATCCCTCCGGATATCATGACCATTTTCTTCTCCATGATAATCGTTCCGATAATACCGCTGACAATGCTGATAAGAACAGCACTGATGATAGCATTTTGTAAAAACTGATACTCGAGAACGGCTTGAATCATTTTACCTCCTCCCCATGTGCAGACAACACCCGGTGAGGAATTCCGTGGGCAATCAACTCAACCGGGCAGCCATACATTTTCTCCATCGTTCCGAGTGTCAGGTCTGGACTCCCATGATAGTGAAGCTTCTGATTTAAGCAGGCAAGCGATTGTGAATAAGCGGAAATGACGTTGGTATCATGGGTAACGAGCACGATTGTCTTTTCTTTGTTTAGTTCTTTCAATATTTCATAAATTATCGTTGTTGATTCCGGATCCACACTGGCCGTTGGTTCATCAAGGATGAGAATTTCCGGATTCCCGGCCAGCGCCCGTGCTAATAATACTCGTTGCAGCTGTCCCCCGGATAGTTGTCCGATTTGTCTGTCCTTTAATAGGAATAAACCAAGCTTTAGAAGGATATCATTAGCAGCCTGCACATCCTTTTGATGATATTTATGAAAAAAACCGCTGCGTTTTGTTAAACGTCCCATTATGACCACTTCCAGCACACTTATCGGAAACCTCCGGTCGAATTTGGAAAATTGAGGAATATAACCAATCAATCCCTGGGCTTTATTTACTGGTTTCCCGGCGACTGTAATGCTACCGGATGTCGGTTTAAGCAACCCAAGCATGGCTTTTAACAGTGTACTTTTCCCGCCCCCATTCGGACCAATGATTGTTAAAAAGTCACCTTTTTCCACATATAAATTGACTGTATCAAGGGCTAG
>CALGSR010000483.1 GCA_937902115.1 uncultured Bacillus sp.
GTTATGCACATGTTCCAGCACGCACCTGGCTCCCCGCCGATTCGCAGCTGGTAAAAAAGATAAAAATGGTTATCGAATAACTTAAACAAAGGCAGTTTCCCCTACGGACTGCCTTTTGCTTTTGGAAAAAGAAAAGAGATGCAACAATTTAACGTTGGAGCAAAACATGCCATACGGGAGATTTCCGCGGTTGCGCCTCCATTTTATCGACCTTCTGGAATTTCCTAATAAATTTTGACTGCTGATTTCCTTGCGGTTTTTCCTTATTAACCAGCTCTTCCTGAAACATAGTCAACTTCTCTTCCATGTATTTTTTCTCAAGTACATTTAATTTGATTGAAAGATTGATGTAATCGGAGCTATTTGGACCACTTTGAATGTACATATCATTGAGTTTCATTTTGAGATTATATATTTCCTTGAGGAGTTTCATATTTTCGCCGTGCACTCGATCTTTCGCTTCCATCATACACACCTCATATTATGAATTTCGCATTTGGAATGTATGGTGACTAACACCTAATTCTTTTTTAGATATATATGCCTATTCATTCCAAAGTTGTTATGATCGTATCATAGTCCCTATTTGAATAAAATATGGATTGAAAAAGTAAAAGAATTGGGAAAATTCCACCGAAATATTGAAATAATATTTATTAAAGAGGATTTTTTTCTTTATTTCATTCTAATCCTATTATCATAGAGTTTTTATTTTTCATTCTCCATTAATAGGAAAAATTTCTTATATCGTAATAATAGTTCAATTTAAAATAATATTTATCAAAATGTTCAAACGTCATTATAATTACTGAGATAAGAAAAATAATCAAAATATTCACTCACTAGCCGTTTTAAAATATCTGCTCTAGTTATCATTTATTCTGTTTTGTCTTTATTTTATCTGCTTTATAGTTTTAACAAATTGAAAATTTTGTAACGTTGTGACTTCTTTTGTAGAAACTATTTTCAATTGCCTTTAAATTGTGCATAATAACTTTTGTCAAACCTGTGATGAAACAGGAGAATATATATTTCAGGGAGGAAAATTTTTAATGATGTGGGTAATCACCGTCTATTTAAAGGAAAATTTATCAATGTTTGAGTTTAACTCAGAGAAGGAAGCAAAAGAGGCTTTTAAAAGGATTCACGGATGCAAAATTCTTACTGAGGTGATTAATTACCATAATCCTTCCTACGCACTAGTAGCTGTATAATCAAAAACAAACAGACCCCCTGCGATGAAATCTTTCACAGGGGGTCTGTTTATTTTATTCCTCGGTAAATTTATTCTAACAGAGCCAAAATTTATATTAGTTCATATTGCATCCAATCTTCTGGAACCGTACTATTATCAGCAACTTTGTATGCGGCGTTTGTAATTGCTTCTGCCAGCGTGCTTCCTGTACCAACTACATTGTTGAAACTAACCTCGGTATTACCTTTTGGCACATATGTAAATCCGTATTGTTCTAATCTATCAACAATTCTTAAGGCATGTTCAAGCTGTTGCTCCGGCTGAAAATCACAATCATAAATGAATTCACCAGTTTCAAAGTCATACCATCTGTCCCATCTGTTTAATTTCCATCCTAAGATTCTGCGTGCAATTACTTCTGTTTTATTCATGTGACATTCCCCTTTTCATGGTATTTTTTTATTATTTGTTTTTGTTATAGTACAACT
The DNA here is from genome assembly GCA_937902115.1 of uncultured Bacillus sp. Classification (GTDB taxonomy): domain Bacteria; phylum Bacillota; class Bacilli; order Bacillales; family Cytobacillaceae; genus Bacillus_BD. Next base: position 1,684 of record CALGSR010000483.1, read on the forward strand.
TTTATTTGTTAAACATATCATATAACAGATTAGCGATAATTTCCACTACTTTTAATAAATTTTATTGAAAACGATTCCAAAGAATGGTTTTCATAGGGAATTATCATTTATTTTGACTTTTTATTAGGTAATTAGGCGGATTATGACAGGAATCAAAAAGAAGCCGCTCTCTGTATTAATACAGAGAGCGGCTTCTTTAACGTTTACTACACTTAAATATAATGTATTCCCCTTTCAAGGCTTTCAACTTCCTATTATCCAAATAAAAGTATATTATTAACTTGAACTTTCTATCATGAATCTGCTTCCTGTTTTCTAACAAACGCTGACCGGATGCGATTTAGACTGAAATAATTATTTGACTACAATGTTCACACAGTATTGGGGGTGTACGATGAGGTTTTTATTGAAAGGATTATTGTTTATTATTCTCTTCATCTTTGTTTTGAATATTTTCGGCAGCAGCTTAAAAGATATGAACGTTTATTCGGCATTCAAGGAATTCAAAACAAAGTTCATAACCGTGATGAATCATCCGAATGTTGCTTCCACTCTTGAAACAATACAGGGATCTATGGACACTGTTCTTGAAGATATAAACGAAGCTTTCACGAGTATTCAAAAAGAACAGCCCGCTCCTGCGAAGGTTGAAAAGACAAGATTGCAACAACCTCAGTCGCATACATTTTCAGTCCATAATATTGAAATTGGGGATTCGAAAGATGAAGTTGACCGCTTGGCTGGGGTCGCTCAGCGTGCAGTTCCCAATGAATATGAATTGAATTGGTTTACTTATCATGAAAACTACCAAAACTTTTTTATGGTTGCATATGATCGACAAAATAAAGTGGCAGGGCTCTATACAAATCAAGATTTAATTTCATCTAAACAAGGAATAACAAATGGCACTGCGAAGGAAACAGTCCGAAATGCCCTTGGCGAGCCTATGACAGGTATCCGGAAGGGCTTAATCACTTATCGTACGCAAACGGATAGTGAGTATGATTTATTCCAACTGGACAACAGTTATGTCACAATCTTCTATGATAAACATGAAAATAACACCGTGACTGCTATTCAAATCATTAGCAGCGATATGGAACAGCAAAAAGAAGGCTTTTATCCGGATAGCAGTTCTGCATTAAAAGAGGGATTTGAACTGCAATTGTTTGATTTGACAAATGCTACACGAGTAGAGCATGGTCTTCCATTCTTATCATGGGATGATCATGTACGGGAAACAGCACGGAAACACAGTAACGATATGGCCATCAATAATTTTTTCGATCATACAAATCTTGACGGTCAGTCTCCATTTGATCGGATGGAAGAAGACAATATCCGTTTCCGTGTTGCCGGGGAAAACCTTGCCGCAGGTCAAACAAGCAGTATATTTGCACATGAGGGACTTATGAACTCACTGGGACATAGAGAAAATATCCTGCATCCTGATTTTGAATCCATAGGAGTCGGTGTAGCCTTCGATTCCGAATCAAAGCCGTATTTCACCGAGAATTTTTTAACAAAATAAGTACCTTCATGAATGATTGATGTTCGAAAACACGATTAGAAACGCGCTTATTAAATTCAATGGATCTTTTTTGACCCGTTATCAGCAAAAAAGGTGATCATGCTAGTGCTATCACACGGCAATGATCACCTTTTTCTTATTTTTCTTCGATTCTTCCATCTGGATATTTGGCAAATCTGCCTTTCGTACGTTCATTCACTGGATCAGGACGTTTCCACGGCCATCCACCGAATTGTGTTTTTTGATATTCGTTAAACGCCTCACGAATCTCCTGTTCTGTCGTCATCACAAAAGGGCCATATTGGACAACCGGCTCATTCATTGGTTCCCCTTCAAGCACTAGGATGTGACTTTCTTTGCTGCCATTTGTTAGTTTGATGTCTTGATTACCTGAAAGTTTGACTCGCTGGAGGGATTGAATAGAGGTTCCTTCTATTTGAATTTCATCCCCTTTAAAGTAATAAAGATTTCGATTCAAGGTTTCAGAAACAGCGGGTAAGGATATCTCCGCTTCGGGCTCCATCTGAATATGATAGATTCCTACCCGATGCTTTCTATCTTTAGCCCAGGAAGCATCGCATGGCTCCAAGCTCGTCTCTCCTGCTAAAGTTCCAGCAATCAGTCTGAGCGTCGTTTTTCGTCCATTTTCGGCCACTGACTGAATGACCGGAATGTCCTCTGCCCACAGCATTTTATAATCCGGTTCAACAAATTTATCCTTCGCAGGAAGATTGAGCCATATTTGGAAAAGTTCCAGTGGATTGTCCTTATCTTGGTGAACTAAAGGAAACATTTCAGTATGCTGACAGCCTTTGCCTGTTGTAAGCCATTGTACATCCCCATTGCCGTAACGACCGACGGAACCGCTGGAATCAAAATGATCTACGATTCCTTCAAGGACGATTGTAACTGTTTCAAAGCCCCTATGAGGATGGACAGGAAATCCAGGTACTGTTTTACCATGATACATCCGGAAGCCGTCACGAAGCGTAAAATCTTCTCCCAGTCTTCGGCCTTCCAGTGACATATTCGGGCCCTGCTGCTCATTTCCAGGAGGATACGCATCTTTATGATACATCGTAATTAAAAACGGATCTTCAGTTTGCCATTGAAAGTCTAACTTTTGAATTCCAATTATTTTATTCTTGTTCATGTCCTGTTCCCTTCCTTCGCACTAATCATTCTCTCCATCCTAAATTATTCTTCATATAAAGTGCAAGAAATTTGGACTTTATATGAAGTGAATTTTCCTACGCTAACTGGGCGGCTTGATTCAACTCTTCGGTGGATTGCACAATTTTTTGCGTTGCTGCCCCAATTTCTTTAATGATCTCCACTAAATTTTGCAGCTCATTTTCAACTTGTTGAACGGTTGATAAGTTTTCATTTGCCGCAGTAACAATCCTATGAAAAGATTCACTTGTTCTTTCTGATTTTTTTAAGCCCTCATCAACTAAATGATCCACTTCTTTTATACTGGAAATAACATGGTTTTTTTGCTCTGTTATTTGCTCAGTAAAAGAGCGAATCGATTTAACCGATTTCTGTGTCTGATCAGACAACTTTCTAACCTCCTCCGCTACTACAGCAAATCCTTTTCCGTGTTCACCCGCACGAGCTGCTTCAATGGTTGCATTCAACGCTAATAAATTCGTCTGATCGGAAATCCCTTCAACAATTTCGACAACTTGTCTTATCTCAATTGATAATTGATTTAGTGCTTCCACATTGTCATTCATAGAAAGCATGCTTTGATGAATATATTCAATTTGTTTCTCTAATGAACTTAATTGCTCTTGACCATCTTCGGCAAGCTCCTGGCTCGTCCTCGTTTTATCAGCTGTTTGCTTTCCCTGCTCACTGACATTCATGCTTTTATGAATCAGTTCCTCGACACTCGCACTTGTTTCTTCCATGGCCGAAACAAGTGAATGACTTGTGGAAAAAATCTTTTCCTTCAATTCGTCCTTAATTTTTTGATATTCGTGCTGTTTAGCTAGAATATTCGCCTTTTCGAGCTCTGCAAGGATGACCTGTTGATGAAAATTCAACACCTTGGATACGCTTTTTGCAACCGTAAAATATTCTTCTTTGTCTGAAGCTTCTTCAAAAAGAAGCTCCTCTATACTCTGCAGCAAAGATTGAAAGCTGGCGACATACCATTGCGGCAATACGCCGATTTGTTGATGCCCTGAGGCAATTTGCTGCAGCTTTATTAAATATGCATCATCTAAATGTCCATTAAACATCAAAACAAGGAATTCACCATGCATTTCTTTCCATCGTTCAGGATTCGAATACTTACTGACAATCTTCGCGTATTCAGGGATATTCGCCATCGATTGATAAAAGTAATCTGTGATAGTTGGCCAATAATTCATAATGAAAGGCTGGAGTGTCCTAGCAATTTTCAGGTCCTTTTCCGTCAGTCCAATAGCCTGGCATTGATTCATAATCGCCGGATCTGAAATAGTAAAGACGACATCCATTTCAGCTGCATTTCCAAGCCATTTTATTTGATCTTTTGCTTTTGATTTTTTTATTTTAAACACCTGCATAACTCCCATCTAACTAAGTTCAATCTCATATTTTAGTATAGCATCTAAGTTTAACAATAGAACAAAATACCTAATTTTATCTTATATCAAACGAAAGTTTAATACTAGTATGATTTATCGATGGGATTACGTTTTAATTAACAAAAAAAGCACGGGAATTCCCATGCTTTCATCGTTTCAAAGGAGACTATTTTTTATCTCCCTGTTTGAAATTCGTTCACACGATTTACAGATTTTTGTCTCTCTGCCGCTTTCTTTCCGTGTACCACATAATAAATCAGAATACCTAAGAACACAATAATAGCCATTCCAACATACAAGCCTCTAAACCCAACGAATGGCAAAATAAAACCTAATAAAAATGGACCGACTCCAATTCCAAAGTCATAGAATACAAAGAATGTAGAAGTTGCCAATCCGATTCTATGACTGGATGCTTCATTAACAGCAATCGCTTGGGCGCTGGATTGGAAGGTTCCAAAGCCTACGCCGATAACTGCCCCCGCCAGCAGTAGGGTAAACCCATGCTGTGCCTGACTTAGAAGCAAGAGTCCTGCTCCAAATAATAGAATAGAAGGATAAATGACTTTATTTTCCCCTTTTAAATCAAACAGCTTTCCTGTGAAAGGCCGCGACATCAATAGAAAGACAGCGTACATGACAAAGAAAAAGCTTGCGGCATCAACCAAGTCAATTTCAGCTGCATAGGAAGATAAGAAGGATAAAATACTTGAATAGGCAAAACCAAAGATAGCAACGAGAATCGCTATCGGAATCGTACTTTTTTCAAAATAGTCACTAAGATGAAATCTACTGTTTCCTTCAGGTTTTGACGTCACTATTTCCACATTCGGTATACGGATAAATACTGTTACCACAACTGCAACAACAGATAAAATGGTTGTCACAACAAAAATCACCGCATCTGAAAAATGCTGCGCGATAACTAAGCCTAAAAAAGGACCGATCGCCATCGCTAAGTTCGTACTTGTCGCAAAATATCCCATGCCCTCGCCGCGGCGGACCGCAGGAATAATATTTGCTGCAATCGTTCCTGTTGCTGTTGTAGCAATCCCAAAAGAAAAACCATGAATAAAACGGATTAATAATAAAAGCGACAAGCTGTTGACCGGAAAATACAAGAGCATCAAGACAAGAAATAAAACTAAACCGATTAGCAACAGCTTTTTCTTTCCAATCGTACCGATCATCTTGCCCGCAATCGGCCTTACTAGAACAGCCCCAAGGACAAAGATACTAGAAGCTAAACCTGCTTCACTTTGCGAGGCATGAAACTTATTGATTGAATAAACGGCTAATGTCACCATCAGCATATAGAATGAGATAAATAATAAAAAATTGGATACGGAGACCATTACAAAGTCTTTTGTCCATAATTTTGCCTTTTGTTCCACGATGATCCTCCTTTATGTAAGTTTATTTCTCAGATGTTGAATGGTACGATACGTTGTTTCCATATCTGCTTGTGAAATTTCTTCCATCAGCTTTTGTTCAAATGCTTCCACAACGATAATCGCTTCATGATATACGTTGATTCCTTTATTTGTTAGTTGAATTCTACGTTCCCGCTTATCTTTACTCGGGATTTTCTCAATAAGCTCTGACTTTTCAAGTCTATCCACCGTCCGGGATACTGTTGGTTTCTCAACATTAATATATTGACTGATTTCCACTAATGTGCTCGCTCCGGATTGCTTTAAATAATAAACGATAGCCCATTGTGAATGATAAAGACCGATCGCTGTTAGTTGTTCATTTAATTTTTTAGTAAAGAGCCTTGTAAATTGTAAATTATGGTGAAAAAATGATCTTGGCAAGTAATCTCCCCCGACTAAAATGGTTACCTAGGTAACTATATATGGTTTTTCTATTGAAGTCAAGAATCTTGATTATTTTTTACTATTTCCACACTAAAAAAGGTAAAGCAGAAGGAACGTTTCATTCCTTTGCTTTACCTTTACGATTATGCCGATTCCTTTAATTCCTTTTCTGAACGAATGACAAGTTCATTTTGCGGGATTTTCCAAAGTCCAACCCATTTATAGATTGCAGCAACCATTATGACTACACCTAGGACAAGCATGATAATGGAAGCCACACCATTTATCACATTGTAGCCGGCACTTCCAGCATTTAGATAAACATTAGTGATCATCCAATATCCTGCATACATAACGGTTACGAATAGGTAGGCAAGTGGTACGAGACAAGTCAGCATGTACCAGCGTTTATTTGCAATCTTAAGAATAACGGTTGCACCAATGATTAAACCAATCGAAGCCATTAATTGGTTGGAAACTCCAAATAATGCCCACACAGAACTGATGTCCCCGGAGAAGAGCAGATATCCCCAAACAAAGCAGGCAAGTGCACTAGCAATAACGTTGGCTGGCAGTGAATCTGTCCGTTTTAATGGTTTTATAATATCGCCAAAGAAATCCTGTATCAGATAGCGGGCAACCCTCGTCCCTGAGTCGATTGCGGTTAAGATAAAGACCGCCTCAAATAGAATAACAAATTGATAGAAATAAGACGCCATTTTTTCAAAGAATGGAAACTCAGAAAAAATATAAGTCATTCCCACAGCAAGCGTAACAGCACCGCCTGTTCTGCCCTCGAGATCCATTTGTACATCTTCTTCTAGTTTGTCTAGATGAACCGTTTCCATTCCTAATGCCTCAAACTTTTCTGGAGTTGAATTGATAGCAAAATAGTCTGCCGGTTGTAAGGAAATAGCAGCAATTAATGCCATAACTGCTACGACACATTCAACAAGCATCGAACCAAATGCAACTGGTTTAATATCTTTCCAATGGTCAATCATTTTCGGTGTTGTACCAGAACCAATAAAGGCGTGGAATCCTGAAATCGCCCCACAAGCAATCGTAATCGAGATAAATGGCCAAACCGGTCCGGCTACGACTGGGCCGCCGCCATTAATAAATTCTGTAAATGCCGGAAATTGTACAGTCGGATTGACAATGAATACCCCAACAATCAAGGCACCGAATACGCCAATTTTCATAAAGGTACTTAAATAATCACGCGGTGCCAACAGTAACCAAACAGGTAAAGTTGCTGCGAAAAAAGCATAAATTGGCAGAATAATAGCTAAAGTTGTTTTTTCTAAGGTTAATAGATCTCCTAACCATGTCCCTGGCAGATAAGGCCCGACAGCAACACAAACCATGATGGCAATAAAACCAACTGTTGTTGCAAGCTTTAGATTGCCTGTTTTTTTATGATAGAGACCAACAGCCATCGCAATAGGGATTGTCATGCCAACAGCAAATGTTCCCCAAGGGTTCTTTTCTAATGCTCCCAGAACGACTAATGATAATCCTGCCATCGTAATAATAATAATAAATAACATGGCTAAACCGGTGCAGAAACCAGCGACAGGACCCAGTTCTTCTTTTGCCACTTCTGAAAGAGATTTCCCTTTTCTGCGCATCGAAGCAAATAACACGACCATGTCATGCACAGCACCTCCGATAACAGCACCGATCAAAAGCCAAATTAATCCTGGCAGATAGCCAAACTGAGCCGCAAGAATCGGCCCGACTAGAGGTCCGGCTGCTGCAATAGCAGCAAAATGGTGCCCGAATGTTACCCATTTATTTGTCGGAACATAGTTTTGTCCATCCTCGAGCGCATGTGCAGGTGTCGGCTTTGATTCATCTATTTTCAACACCTTCGCTGCCATAAATGTGCCATATAAACGATAAGCTATGGCTAAAATACATAAAGTACCAATCACGATTGTAACCGCATTCATAGAAGTTTCCTCCCCTCTTATTTGTCTCTATGATACAAATACAAGCATATTTATGGCGTAATTGTGGCTAAAACGCACGAATTAGGGGATGAAATGCAGAATGGGGGAGATGGAATGCAAACCCTTTCAGAACCCTATTATCTTCTTTAAATCCTTTATGTATGTTCTACTGACAGGAACCTTTGAACCGTTCTTCATCATTAGGTTATAAGTTGAATTGAACCACGGTTCAATTTCATCGATATGGTCTAAATTAACGACATAACTGCGGTGGACCCTTAAAAACTGACTGAAACTCAGCCTATTTTCAATCTCTACCAGTGCTTCACTAACTTTATAGTCCTGTTTGATACTATGAATGATACACTTCCCTTCACTTGATTCTACAAAGAGGATATCTGCATATGACAAAAGAACAATTTTTTCCTCGACAGAAAAGGCAATTTTCCCATTCCGCTCCTTTCGTAATGGTGGAGATTCAGGCACTTCCTCTTCCCCCAATTTTCTCAACTTGTTTATTTTTTCAAGTGTATGTAGAATCCGATCTTCTTCAAACGGTTTTAATACGTAGTCAATGGCATTTGCTTCAAATGCCTGTAAAGCATATTCATCATAAGCTGTCGCAAAGACAATAGCCGGAGGATGTTCCAGATTTTCTAATTGTCCCGCCAGCTCGATGCCTGTTCCCTCCTCTAATTCAATATCGAGGAATACTAAATCAGGCTTGAGTTCTGTAATCTCTCTTACTGCATCTTCAATACAATCACTTTCACCTAAAATCACAACTTGTTTACTTTGATTGAGCAGATATTTTAATTCGTCTCTTGCCAATGGTTCATCATCCACTATATAGCTCTTCAACATTTCCTTGAATAACCCCTTTACTGTCAATTGGAATGGATATCGTAATCATTGTACCTTCTATTATTTTACTATTAATCGAAAAACTTGCCCGACCGTTGTATATCCCCTTGAGCCGCTGGTTGATATTATAAAGAGCCGTGCCACTGCCTTTTTTGGATTGAACGATTCGATATCCCAATGATTTTAATTGTTCCTTTTCTATTCCTTGTCCATTGTCACTTACAATAATATGAAGCTGATTCCTTTTTGAAAAAATTCTAATCGTAATTTCACCTTTATCTTTACTTTTTGGAAATGCATAGTTAATGGCATTTTCCACAAGAGGCTGAAGAATAAACGGAGGAAGCAGTGTATTTTCTAAATTAGGCTCAATCTGAAAAACAATGCTGTATTTACTAGGAAATCTTGCCTGAACGATTGCTAAATAAGCATTCACATTCTCTAATTCTTTTTCTAGAGAAATATGCGTCTCCCGTGCACCCTGCAAATTACTACGAAAAAAGGAACTTAGTTTTAATAGTAATTTACGGGCTTGATCAGGGTCGGTACGACAAAGGGACGAAATCGTGTTAAGACTATTAAAGAGAAAATGTGGATGGACTTGCGTCTGCAATGCTTTAATCTCAGCATCCTTCAATAACTTTGTTTGGCGGTAAGCCTCTGAGAGCTCCAATTGCTCTGAAAATAGCTTGGCCAATCCTTCGGCAAGCTGTACCTGCACTTGATCCATTTTTTCCGCATCAGTATAGTACATTTTTAATGTTCCAACTACGCTATCCTTAATCTTTAATGGAAGGACAATAGCCGTTTCGAGTGGACAATCTTGATTAGTACATTGAATCTCCTTTTTACTCTCAGCCACAATGACCTTTCCTTGTTTGATGACTTTATCCGTCAATCTTGTCACTGGCTTATTCCCAATAATATGATGTTCAGAGGCTTTACCAGCATGGGCCAAAATCTGATGGGTATCTGTAATAGACACAGCATCAGCAGTTGTCAGTCTAAGTATAATATTCGCTATTTCCTTACATGATTGATAGTGAAAACCTTCACGAAAGAATGGCAGTGTTAAATCAGCAATTTTGAATGCCAGATTCGTCGAGTTTGCACGTGTTCGTACATTTTCTTTCCATATCGATTGAAAAATAAACATAAAAAGCAAAGTCCCCAGTCCATTAACGAGAATCATCGGCAGAGCAATGATTTGCACCAGACTTAAGGCCAAATCAAACGGTTTGGCAGCGATTAATATAATAATCATTTGCGTGATTTCTAATGTAATTCCAATTAATGCAGCAAATGGCGCAGTTATTTTTTTACCCCTTCTTTTGCGAATTCTTCCTAAATATCCGGCAATAATCCCCGCCAATATCGTTGAAACACCACAGGAGATGGCTGTAAACCCGCCAAGTGTAAAGCGGTGAACTCCTGCCAAAATCCCCGCTCCAAAACCAACCATTGGTCCTCCTAATAACCCGCCAATAACAATTCCCATTACCCTTGTATTAGCTAGAGCACTGTCCGGTTCCAATTCAAATAGCCATGCTGACTGCGGTTCATCATTTGGAAAAATTTCAATTCCCATATAGTTGCTGATTATACCAAATGAACCAAAAAGAATAATCATCATGATTTTTTCATTTCTGTTATGTTCATGCTGAACCATTTGCCGTATGGGGCGCATTTGTGATAGAAGATAGGCTACCATGAAAATAATTCCTACCTTTTCCAATAAAAAAGGAACTAAATGAAACACCTGAATCATCCTTTATGTAAGTAAATGTATGTGTCCTCTATTTTACCATGAACATAGTTATTCAGACACAACAGTCTATCGTCCAGATCTAAAAAACAGGGGAAATTCTCACCCCTGTTTCATCGCTATTCTTCTCTTTTCGATAGACAGTGATCACATTCCATTAAGTAGGATTCAGCCTGTTCTTCAATCATTTGTCCGCACTCCGCACATTCTTTATTCTGTACCGCTTTGAAAAATTCAACTGGATTATACAACATCCTATCCACCCCTATTTTGTAATACAGATAACAACCTCGTTCATCTGTTATGGTACAGTATATGTAATTTTTATGAAACTATGTAGGCTGTTGCAAAATTTATTTTAGATTTTTCTGTCTGGGAAGATTTAGATTTCTTATGGAGAATGTTCAAACAACAACCATCATATAATGAACTGTTTCTATTAGTACAAAGTAAACAAAATGTTCTTATTCTGCTAAATATCTATCCCGTCAAATGCCGCAGCCCAAAAGTATCAATATTTCTTTTTCAAAATAACAGCATTGCACTATAAAGGGGGAGCCATAATGGAATGGTATGTGAAGGTTTTAAAAAATTATGTTGGTTTTGAAGGAAGAGCAAGAAGGCAGGAATATTGGATGTTTGTTCTTATCCATTTCATTATCTGTCTCGTACTCTCAACATTGGAATGGATTGCTTTCCTGCCTGGATTATTGACAGGATTATATGGGCTGGCGGTTTTATTGCCTTCATTAGCAGTCACTGTCCGCAGATTACACGATGTCGGGAAAAGCGGCTGGTGGATCCTGATCAGTCTTATTCCAATAATTGGTGCTATTATTTTAATTGTCTACATGTGTGACCCTAGTGAAGAAAGTGAAAACCAGTATGGAGCAAGTCCTTTGATTCTACAGGAGCATGATTAATTAAGGCTCTTTTCTCAGACATTGTTGCTTTTAATTTTAATAATAAGTTGCTTGATTTTTTTTTCAATGTGAAGCTAGATTTCTTTGCAGAGGAAAAGAGCTGCAAACTGAATGAAAAGCCTGAAAATAGCTGTTTCTACGTTAAAATCAGCCTTTAGATTGAGTTCTTTTCTTAAACATTGTTGCTTTTGGAGTAAAGAAACTGATTGTTCTTGCATAAAGGTTGATG
>CALGSR010000484.1 GCA_937902115.1 uncultured Bacillus sp.
TGGGATTCGTTCAATTTGATTGTTCACTAATTCAGAAATTGTTCGAGTTGTTAATCCAGTCATTTCAGATAGCTGATACTGTTTTATATTTCGCTCTTTTAGAAGCTGCTTTAACTTAATTTCAATTTCCACAGTGATCACTCCAAAATAAAATTTTCTTTTTTCAGGAATATTTTGATTACGGTATGCGTAATATTACATCAAACGTAATATAACAGATTGATTAACAGATCCACTAACAAATGAAATACCACCCCATAACTTCTACCTGTTATATACGAAATCCTTTATTTCCAAGTATTTAGTTGTTGTTTTACGAATAACAGATTGCTGCAACTCTTACTACGTAAGAGAACCCGTGGGCGCACAAAGTTGAAGGAAGGAGAGGTTAAATGATTTTTGAAATTTTAACTACCTCGTTTTTTGGTGGAATTGCCGCAACTGCGTTTTTCAAAAAGCAAGGCATGGCAACAAATGAAAGTGGAAAAATCCAACGCATCATTTCATTGAGCGGTTTAAATGTGAAGGACGGTAAAAACACTTTAACAACTCAATTGATCCGTAAAAAGAAACATGATTGGGGATGGGAATATAAATATCGGATCCCTTTGGGTCGTTCATTTGATGATTATGTATCTAAATTCCGAACGTTGGAAGATGGGATTAATAATAGAAGAAAGCGTATTTCGTTTGCTGATTTGAAAAGGTTGCAATTCGATTCGACTATAACCCACCAACTAAAAGAACTGTGGAAGGCCAAACTGACCGAACGAAAGGAAATTGAATTGGATTTTGATGGATTGTTAATTATTCGAGTTTACGACAAACCACTTCCGCAGCAGGTCACATACACACCGGGAATTGATTGGAAAGTACCTGTGGGATTAACGCGAGATAAAAACGCATTTCGCTTTCATGATTTTGAACGCATACCGCATTTAGTACTTGGAGGCGCTACCCGATACGGGAAAAGTAATTTCCTCAATTCATTAATTGTAAGCCTATTGCAAAGCAATCCAGAACACGTTCGCTTCTTCCACATCGACTTAAAAGGCGGTATCGAGCTTTGTGATTACGAATCGATTAAACAAACGTTATCAATCGCATACGAGCCAGAAGATGCCCTCCACACATTACAGACTGCTTATTTGAAGATGAGGGAAATACAGCGGCTAGTTAAAAGTAAAGGGAAAAAGAGCGTACAGGAAGCGAATATTAAAGAAAGATATTTTGTCGTTATAGATGAAGTCGGAGAGTTGAATCCTCAAGAAGCTGTAACATCTGGGGAAAAACGATTAAAACAAGAATGCCAAACGATTATGTCTCAAATTGCTCGACTTGGCGCCGGTCTTGGTTTCCGTTTAATTGTTGCTACTCAATACCCTACTGGCGATGTAATACCTCGACAAGTGAAGCAAAACAGCGATGCTAAACTATCGTTTCGGGTACAGTCGGCAACGGCTTCAAGGGTCGTATTAGATGAATCTGGGGCCGAACTTCTTCCACAGGTTAGAGGTAGAGCCATCTATCAAACGGCGGATAAACGTGAAATTTTACAAACTCCATTAATCACATCTGATATTATCCATGAAACGATTGCCCCTCACATTATTAAGAAGGAGGATATATTTGAAAATCCAACAGTTGAGCCTACGAGACGAACAAATTCTGTTACTTTTGAAGAAGTTTGATTTTCTTACTCGCGATCAACTTAATTCTTACTTTAAATTGGGGACTGTACGAAATACGAATTACGTTTTACGCAACTTATCGGAATATCTAAAAACAATAAGAGATGGTTATCAAAGCATTTATTATTTATCCAGAGAAGGCCGTGATTATGTAGACTGCGAAAAGGTTCGTAAAAAAGGCAGTCATGTGCAGCACATTGTTATGCGAAATGAAATATGGCTACATTTCAAATGTCCGAAAGACTGGCGGAATGAAGTGAAAATATCAGATGAAAAAACATCAGTTGTGGCAGATGCGGTTTTCACTCGAAATGGTTTTTATCACTTTTTAGAAGTTGATAATTTGCAAAGTATGAAAGAAAACCGCGCGAAAATTAAACGTTATAAAGACTTGTTAGATAGCCTCGTGAAGCAATTTGGCTATTTTCCTACACTTGTTTGGTTAACAAATACGGAGCACCGCAGAAAGCAGATAGAGAGCGCATGTAATGGTCTGAATTTTAAGGTATTTACAATTAAGGATATTCAATAAGGAGGAAATTAAATGTTTTTTAAAAATAAAACAAAGGTTGTTCCTGCAAGTGAGTTTACGGATTATTCGGAGCGATTTAACGATTTGGAGAAATTGAGAGCTGAACAAGGTTATGCAACGAAAAAGGATGTTGTCATAATGGCATCGATTCCAGTGTTAGGTGCTGCCGGATATGCAATGTATCAAAGTACTAATAAGGTGAGTGAAGTCGTTGCGACAACTCCAATTACTGAACCGATAAATGTTTTACAGCATGCACCGTTCCCGGAGCCCTCCACACTGACAGATGTATATACACCACTAGTAGTTAACACAATTCCGCAACCTGCAGGATTCATTGCGGATAAATCATTAGAAACACTCGCGACAATTTTAGATCCAATGGTTCAAATTATGGTGGCCATTTCATTCCCTATCGCAAGTGTAATTATGATTGGCGCCTGTTTCTTCTTCATGTTCGGTAATAGCGAAAGAGCATGGAACATGATTATGAATGCCGGGCTGGGTTATGTATTAATTCAATTGTCACCGTTATTCTTAGATATTCTAAGAGAAGTTGGTGAAGCTGTTTAATAATTTGGCAATATGGTAAAATGTTGGTATTTAAAATTAGGAGGAAATACAATGGTAAAAGTGTTCGAATTTAAATCAAACGGCAAATTCACTGTTACGGTGGATGAAAATAATGTAAAAATCCAACCTAGAGGTATGATGAATTTCTTGAATAAAGGTGGCAGCAAAGGTGAAAAGTCTATCCCTTTAAAATCCATTACAGCGATTCAATTCAAAGAACCGAAATTAACTACTGGATATATTCAGTTTGCGTATTCTGGATCAAGCGAAACGAAAGGCGGCACAATGTCGGCTGTTAAAGATGAAAACACGATTACATTCATTAAGTCTGAATTAGAGCTTGCCCGCGAATTAGTGGATTTAATCGAAAGTAAACGTCATGAAACTAAATCAGAACCTACACAGCAAATATCGGCAGCCGATGAGCTGATTAAGTATAAAGGGTTACTGGATGCCGGTGCATTAACGCAAGAAGAATTTGATGCGAAGAAAAAACAATTGCTTGGTATATAAAAAATAGGCCCTCCACAACTAATCTGTGGAAGGCTTTTTTGTGTCTATCCAATTTTTCGCGCAAGTGAATAGCCAATTCACTACTTATAATATAGTGAATATAAAATGTGTCGTCAACAAATTACTTATTAGCTTTATCACGGCGATTTAAAATAGTCATTTGTAAACCAACTAAACGATCCGTTGTCATTTCTCCATTTTGCAAAGCCTTTAAATGTGAAGCGTTAATGATACCATCCTTAATCGCATTTGATAAAAAATCTTCTGTTTCAGTTCGAATAGCTGGGCTGCCAGGATTCCACAAATTACTCACTGCTTTTACCTCCTTTTTATCTTCCACAATTAATTGCACTTTTAATTTGCTGTTTGATGGAACAATCACTTGTCCTTCTAACTTATAGCCCTTAGGCATCGTCCAATTCGATTTAACCTCAAAGTGTGGACGGTCAATGTTTTTAAGCCAGTAGCCACCCCATGTAATACCTAATTTACGAGCAATGGCACCGACTTTATCTAATGTAGAAACATCATATAAAGCCTTTGGAGGACCAACCGCAATATCCCATGCTAAACGGCTTGCGTGATTGCTGTTTAATGTCCAAGTGACAATCTGACCTGGACGTGTACGACCTTGCGCATATAAGTATTTCTGTCGTTCAAGGCTACGGTATGTTTCAGTAATGAAAATGTTATTGATACCGGCTTTGTAACATTCCTGGAATAACAATCTACATGCGGTTTCTGCTACCTTTGCAAGTTCGGACAAATCTCGGCAAGTAGTGGTTACGCTCATACTATTTCATCCCCCTACGCTTCAACAATTCTTCCTGTTCCTTTGCCTTTTTCGTTACGATATACGTATTCTTGTAAACACCATATACGACTAACGCAAGTGGTACTGCTGCCATTAGTACACCTAAAAATGAATCAATCGTTTCCTGTGTGAACCATGTAAAATGTACGCCTAATGTTTGCAAAAATAAAAGGACTGCCCCAAGCAATCCCCCGAATAATGCAATATACTGTTTTAATTTATCTGCTGTCATTTAAAACGACCTCCTTAAAGTTGACCCTTCGCCCAATAACCAATGATGGCAATCACAATACCGCCAGCTACTTGTAGGATTGAAACAAGCAAAGTGTTTTTGGATGTTTGTTTATTTTGAGCATCTGCCATTGCAATTAATGTTTTGTTCATTTCTTTTACTGTTTCTTTCACATAACTCATTGTTACATTTAGTTCGTTTTGTGACCCTCTTACTAAATCAATCTCCTGATCCAATTCTCGAATTTCCTTTCGCGTTTCTGAACGATGCGCATTAAATTCTTCACGCAGTTGCCTAATTTGTTCCGCTAAAACTGCATTAGTCAGTTCTGCCATCCAACATCACCTCTTTGCTCGTCCAAAGACTTAATATCGCCATGCCTGAATACACCACAAATCCGGTTGTAAAATCCAAATATCCTTTTGCAATCAACATACCGGCTGCAATTGTAATCCAGAAAACAGCTGACATTATTAAGCCAATCCAACGAATCCTTTTGTTTTTTAATATAAGTCCGATGATTTTAATCATTGCAGCGACAAACGCAACGCTACCCACTAACCATTCATACGGCATAATTTGTTGTACTTGATTCCAGTTATCGGAGCTTTCGAATAAAAGAGGTGATGTAAATAGTACATATGCCCAACCTAAAGATACATAGGACAGGACGATTTCAACGGCTGTTACATTTTTCATAAAGTTCCCTCCCAATTTATCCACTCCCCCAATTTGGCAATAGAAAAGCCCTCCACAGATGATTGTGGAAGGCATAAAAATTTGATATTTAATTGTTTGTTGAGTTACTACACAATTTGGAACAATTATATTCTAAATGTTCCTGTTAATTATCAAACGCTTCAAAAACAAAATTGAAGTTACCCATTGAAGAAAAGTAATCAATATGTCGATTTTTCCTTTTTTCGATTTCGGATAATTTACTTTCTCTTTCTATCTCATTCAATACAACTAACTTAGAAATAAAGTTATATTGATTTTGGATAATTAGTAAATACCCTAAATAAAATACAAGTTCTGCAACATCCAAAAGTGTAGCTGTTAAATTATCAATATCATTTACCCTTTCCTTTTGTAAACTGGTGACGATATGAGGTGTTTCTTCAAGGTAATGTGTACCTCCCTCGTAATTCGAAGCATCCTTTATTATTTGGTTTCTATTTTTAAATTGTTTGGAATCCATAGCAAAATAGGCATCAATTAATAGCCACTCTTTCAAACTAATTTTTTTTAAACCTTTTAGTGGTCGTGATGACCAAGTTTTCCCCATAACTGTTGAAGAAGTTTTATTAGG
>CALGSR010000485.1 GCA_937902115.1 uncultured Bacillus sp.
AAGATTGAGATACAATGAAAAGGTATGAATCAATGGAGGGATCAAGATGAGTCAGTCAATTTTGCAAATGGAAAAGGAATTTGTAGACTATACGAAAAAGATTACAGCGTATAATGAGGCTCTTGCATTGATTTATTGGGATTTAAGGACCGGGGCCCCCAGAAGAGGGACAAGTCAGCGTGCAGAAGTGATCGGAATCTTATCTGCGGAAGTCTATGAACTGTCCGTATCAAAGGATATGGCCGCATACATTGCAAATCTATCAAGCCCTGAAGCGCAGCGCATCATATCTGAGACAACGATAAAATTAATTGAGGAATGCAAAAAGGAATACGATTATAAACGAAAAATTCCTGCTGAAGAATATAAAGAATACACCATTCTCCTATCCCAGGCGGAAACGATATGGGAGGAAGCAAGGGAAAAATCCGATTTTGCCCTCTTTAAACCCTATTTAGAAAAAATTGTTGCAATGACGAAACAATTTATTACGTATTGGGGATTTGAAGGGAACAGATATAATACTCTCCTCGATTTATATGAACCGGGAATAACAACAACCGCGTTAGATCGAGTTTTCGCTGAACTTCGTACCGGCATTGTGCCGCTAGTGCAAAAAATAGCAAAAGCAGATCATAAACCTAAGACGGATTTCTTATTTCAAACCTTTCCGAAAGAAGCTCAGCGTGCTTTTAGCATCGAAATACTAAAGCAAATGGGATATGACTTTGAGGCCGGCCGCCTTGATGATACCGTCCATCCTTTCGCAACAGGGATTAACCGTGGCGACGTGCGGATTACAACAAGATATGATGAATCAGATTTCCGCATGGCTGTATTCGGCACGATACACGAGGGAGGCCATGCCCTGTATGAGCAGAATATCAATGAGGAATTGACAGGGACCCCATTATGCACGGGAACTTCCATGGGGATTCATGAATCTCAATCGCTTTTCTATGAGAATTTCGTCGCCAGGGACAGTTCTTTTTGGAAAAAGAACTATGAACTATTGCAAAAATTTGCACAAGGAAACTTTGATGGGATAGAAGTAGAAGATTTTTATCGTGCCATTAATGAATCAAAGCCGTCATTAATCCGAATTGAAGCCGATGAATTAACTTATCCTCTTCATGTGATGATTCGTTATGAAATAGAAAAGGGACTTTTTAATGATGAAATTCAAGTCGAGGACCTGCCTGCCGTTTGGAATGATAAATATGAGGAATACTTAGGTATCCGCCCAAGCAATGATAAAGTAGGGGTTCTCCAGGATGTGCACTGGGCCGGTGGCAGCTTTGGCTATTTTCCATCTTATGCCCTCGGCCTAATGTATGCTGCCCAATTTAAGCAGGCTATGCTAAAAGATTTACCGGATTATGAGCAATTACTGGAAAAAGGGGAGCTGCAGCCGATTAAAGAATGGCTTACTTCCCATATCCATCAATTCGGGAAACTGAAAAAACCGCTGCAAATTTTACAAGATGTGACAGGTGAAGGCTTAAACGCCAAATATTTAATCCAATATTTAACGGAAAAATACGGTGCTATTTATCAGTTATAGATCCGGTAGAGAAAGAAAAGAACTCTGTCAGAAGGCAGAGTTCTTTTCTTTCAAATGCTTACCACAACTTGAATCCTTTTGATGGTGGTGGGGCATTTTCAATCATATCGATAAACGGAATTGTATAAGCGAACAAGACTAATAATAGTGTAATACCAATCCATAGCTTCCAGTTTTCGAAAACCATTGGAGTTGGTTCTGCATTTGGAGCTGTTTCAGCAACAGGGAATTCTTCTTCTCCTTTAGGAGCAAAGAAAGCAAGATTAATGAAAATATATATCATAACTAAGATTGAGATGAATAGGATGGAACCGCCCACTGCCTGAGCAATTTGGTAAGGAATCCATTCAGCCGCTTGTGCAGCACCGCCATATTCAGAGAATGCAGAACGACGTGGTGCACCTAGAAGTCCGGCCGCATGCATGCCGCCTGACATAAAGGTCATACCGATTGCCCATAGAATCCCTTGTGTAATGGCTACTTTATGCATTTTCTTCGTTAAGACACGACCAGTTAAATGTGGTACTAGCCAGTACATAACTCCAAAATAAGTTAAAATTACAGATGTTGCTAATGTTAAATGGAAGTGTCCCGTTACCCAGATTGTATTATGAACAACTTGGTTCATTTGGTGGGAGGCATTGACAATACCGCCGGCACCGGCTGGAATAAAGGCTAACATTCCAATGAATGGAACGGTAAAGCGGGCATCGCCCCAAGGTAACTTTTTCAACCAGCCAAATAAACTTTTTGCTCCGATTTGACGGCCGTGTTTTTCAAATGTGGCAAATAAGGCAAATGCAGTCATAAATGACGGAATAACTACTAAGAATGTTAATACTACTTGTAAGAACTTCCAAGCTGGATCAATACCTGGCTCTAATAACTGATGGTGGAATCCAACCGGGATAGAGAATAAGATAAACAGAATGAATGACATACGAGCTAATGAATCTGAGAAAATCTTTGCCCCGATTACTTTTGGAATGACTACATACCATGCCATGTATGCTGGTAATAACCAGAAGTATACGAGCGGGTGTCCGAAATACCAGAATAGGGTACGGCTGACAAGAATGTTAACGCCGTCAACCCAACCTAAAGTCCAAGGGATTAATTGGAATAGTACTTCAACAGCAACCCCTAATGTACAAACATACCACATGATGGAATTTGTAAGCGCCATAAATGTTAATAGCGGGCTAGGTTTGCCGGGATTTGCTTTTCTCCATCTTCTATAAGAAATAACAACATTGGCACCACCAAACCAACTTCCGACAATTACAAGAGTCAGACCAAGATAATATAACACGTGAGCTTGTAATGGAGCATAGAATGTATATAATACAGATGCTTCATTTAAAAGAATCATAGTGGCCGCCATCGCAGTACCAATAACCATTGTCCAGAAACCAATCCAGCCAAGTTTGCGTTGACCATTAGTAAAGGCACCTGAAGTTTTGCTAACAACAGCGGTATGGAAGCCGATAATAAAGAATGTAGTTAATACGAGTGCAAGAACAACACCATGAACAGTTAAAACTTGATAATAGCCTATACCTGCCGGCAGAGTTACTTTACCAGAACGGACAAGTACTTGTAGCAATCCGGCAAGACCACCTAATAATAATGCAACAATTACGACATACATATGAGCCATAACTAATTTGGCATCGCGGCGGTCAAGTTTTGCTAATGCTCCAGCGCTTTTCATTGTTTAACCACCTCGATTTTTGATGACATTAAGTGGTGACCAGCACCGCAATATTCATTACATACAATTAAATATTCGCCTTCTTTATCAAATGTAGTAACGATTTCACTGATATATCCAGGTTCAAGCATCATATTAATGTTTGTTCCGGCAACTTCAAATCCATGAATGACATCTTTCGTAGTACCCATTACTTTTACTTTTGCACCAAGCGGAACTTCTACAGATGCTGGATTATAGGCAAACGCAGATGCGACAAAGACTAATTCATAATCCCATTCTTTACCTTCTACTTTATTAAGTCCTGGTTTATCAAATGGAGCAGTTGTATCTACTTTTTCAGGATCAATTGTAGTTAAGCAGCTCGGCGGCTGATTTCCTAAGTAGAATGCACTGACACCTAAAACAACTAGGAAGATAATAAGTGCTGCTACTCCAAAAGTGAGCCAAGCTTTTTCAAACTTATGCATATGCATGGCTTCGTTCCCCCTTTACCTTTCTTAAAAACGATCTAAGTATACAAAGTAAACGCTTACCCAAGTGGCTACAATAACAAAACCTACTAAAAAAACAGAGACTAATGTTCCTTTTAAATTAGTATCTTCCTCGGTGTGTGTTTTCCCGTCAGTCTTATTTTTAGGTTGAGCCATTTTCTCTCACTCCCTTCAATGGATTGGAAAAGTAAATGATTACAATTTCATAATACTAAACAATTGCGAAGATTCCACACCCTTTAGAGTAGTTCACAAATTATTCATATTTTTTATTTTTACTATATTGGTAGTGTAAAGTTGATGTGGTGGTGATTTAAGTCACTTGGAGCTTTTGTTAAATATGGATAAAGTGTGAACAATGAGAAAGAAAAAGGACAAGTCTTGTAGGATTTTGTCGTACTTTATCACATATGTGTCGTTGAAATATGAAGGGAAAACGAATGATTGAATGAAAAGTGAATAATATCACTAGAAGGATATTTTCTCAATTTGCTAATGTTTAAACGATCTTTGTGATGAAACGACTTGACAATAATGAATTTTAAAGTGAGTTTGTCTTTTGATAAAGGTAATTTCTGCGAGAATGTTAATTTTAAATTAACATCGTTTAACCAAACATAATTTGTATAAAATAAATACGAAAAAGAGCCGGACTTCATAGATGCATGAAATCCGGCCCTTTTCTCTTAATTCGCTGATTCGTTTTGATACAAGTCCTTTTTTAAATCGTCCTGCACACTCGTATCAGAAAGTGGTACACCGGAACGGTGAGCCGAACGGCAAATCATATGGGCTGAAACAGGTGCAGTCAGAAAGACGAAGAAAATTCCAAGTAAAAGCCGAATGCTAAAATAGTAATCCGTAATAAGAAAAAACAGAAAAGTGCCTGTTAAAATACAAAGAACTCCAAGGGTAGTGCTCTTTGAAGCTGCATGTGACCGTGTATAAACATCGGGCAGGCGTAAAATTCCGATGGCACTTAAAAAACTAAAGAACGTCCCAATTAATATTAGAATGGCGGCAATAATTTCACTTACGTCTGCGTTCAATGACAACACCTCTTTCAATAAATCTGGAAAAAGCAATTGTACTGACAAATGAGAGGATGCCTAAAAGGAGAATGATATCGAGAAAGGCATGAGTTCTTAGATGAACAGACACAATGGCTACACCGGCAATTAATTGAATACCAATAAAATCCAGAGCTTGTACTCGGTCGGCAACAGAAGGACCTTTAATTAAACGATAAATGGCTACAAGTATCGAAAGGGTAATAAAAAACAAAGCTGTTATTAATATCGTATTAAACATAATGGGTCACATCCTTTATGGCTTTTTCAAAGGCCTTTACGGATTTTTTTACCGCATCGCTTGATTCTGGTATGTCCATGGCATGTACATATAACGCTTCATTGTTTGGTGATACATCCATAACGACTGATCCAGGCGTTAACGTGATTAATAGGGAGATTAACGTAATCTCTATATCCGTTTCGAGCTCCGTCTCTAGTTTAAATATCCCCGGGGTCACATTGATTTTCGGACGTATGATCTGTTTGACGACAAGGACGCTAGAGGAAATTAACTCACGCGTGAATACAAGCAATAGTTTTAATACAGCAAAAAGGGTCCATAAGTAAAACCTTTTTTTGAAAAAACGGCGCAGGCTGAATACGATAATCAAACCTACTAAATATCCGCTAAAAAAGGATAATATACTCCAATTATCCTGGAAAAACATCCACAAAAAAGCAATAAAGATATTAATCAATAGTTGGATCGGCAAGAAAATCACCTCTTTTCATCATTCAACCTTTTTAAGGTATCTGTTGACCTTTGAAGATCGCATCGATATAAATATCTGGATTTAATAATTGTTCGGAAGCTATTTGCACATATCCTGCTATTCCCTCAGCACCTACTCCTAAGGCAATTGTTGCAGTGGTTAACAGGACCATCGGCAGCATTAAGCCCTTTGTTGAACCTTTTTCCATTTCAACACTTAATGTTGTTTCTCCCCAAAAGACATTCATAAAAATCTTCATCACAGAATATAAGACCATTAAGCTTGTAAAAAGCGCGATGGCACCTAACCAATAATAGCCACTGTGGAATGTTCCTTTTGTAATTAATACTTTTCCAAGCAGCCCGCTTAAAGGAGGAATTCCGGAAACAGAAAGGGCTGCAATAAAGAATATCCAGCCTAAAAATGGATGGTTGCGGATAAGTCCGCTGATTTCTTTTACTCGTACCAGTAAGAAAAATAATCGTTCCCCCTAATAGGAAGAGCAAAGATTTAATAATCATGTCATGGATTAAATAGTAAATCATTCCCGTAAAAGCATCCTGGGTAAAGGCTGCAAGACCGGCAAGTACTAATCCTGCACCGATAATAACGTTATAGGTGAGAATTTTTTTGATATCGTTGTAAGCGACTGCACCGATGGCTCCTAAGAGCATTGTCAACCCGGCTAGTATACCAATCGTTAGATGGGTGATTTGCGTCTCATGATAAAAGATAAGTGTAAACATACGAATAATCGCATATATCCCTACTTTTGTTAATAATGCGGCAAAAACCGCAGCGATTGCAGGGGGAGGCGAACTGTATGAACCAGGCAGCCAAAAGAATAAAAACAATCCGGCTTTCATCCCAAAAACAATAATAAATAACAGTGCAACGGTCGTAATCAGTCCATCCTGCCCAGCTTCAGCAACCCTGAGGGATATATGAGCTAAATTTAACGTTCCTGTAATGGAATACAGATAGGCAATCGCCACCAGGAATAGAAAGGAAGAAACGACATTCACGAGAATATACTTAAAGGATTCACGCAGCTGAATTTTCGATCCTCCATGGACAATCAGCACATAAGAAGAAATTAACATCACTTCAAAACAAACATACAAATTGAATAAATCACCTGTTAAAAAGGAACCATTCACACCGGTGATTAAAAATAAAAACAACGGATAAAAGAAATGATTTTCCCTTTCTATTCCAATCGAACGAAAGGCATACAATAAACAGCAGAAAGAGACAGCACTCGTCGTAATGAGGAGTAAAACAGAAAACATATCGGCCGTCATACTTACGCCGAAAGGAGCTTCCCATCCGCCTAGCTGCAGGGTTTGAATTCCTTCATTGTCCACTTGACTAAGCAGGATCACCGAACAAATCCCTGTACCAAGGATTGCCAGCATGCTTCAGATTCGATGCAATACGATTTTATTACGAAAAAGAACCAAAAGCATCCCCATCGTTAAAGGGATGAGAATTGGCATTAAGACTAAGTTATTCATCAGCATTTCCCCTCAATTGTTCCATATCATCTGTTCCGTACACTTTATAGATACGATAACTTAAGACTAATAACAGTGCTGTAACGGCAAAATTAATGACAATCGCTGTCAATATTAATGCTTGTGGCAGAGCATCGGTAAAAATATGAACCTTTTCGCTCAGCAATGGGGGAGAACCTGTCTTTAGTCCTCCCATTGTCATAATCAATAAGTTGATTCCATGGCTGATAATCGAGGTACCTAAAATGATGCGCAACATACTTTTTGACAGGATTAAGTAAGTACCAATCATAAAAAACAAACCAACAAGGACCGACATAACTGTTTCCATCATGAGCGATCCTCGCTTATTGTCAGAATGATCGTGACGGCTGTGCCAATGACAGCCAAGGCGACACCCGTATCGAAAATGACGGCTGTTGCCAGTTCAGTATTCCCAAAGAACGGAAGATCGAAATAGCCAAAGGTCTGTGACAAAAAGGGTGCATCAAAAAGCAAACTGCCTGCTCCAGTCAAGATAGCAATCAATACTCCAAGAGCGGCAAGTTTCGTAAAATCATAAGGAATATTTTCCTTAAGGGTTTCAATATCAAATGCAAGCAGCAATAGGGTAATCCCGGATGCAGCAGTTAAACCGCCGATAAAGCCGCCGCCGGGGTTGTGATGCCCTCCGTAAAATAAATAAATGGAAAAGGTGAAGATGATTATAACAGCAAGCTTCGTCACCGTATGAAGAATAATATCATTTGGTTTCATTTTTATCTCCCCCCATTTTCAGTTTGATTAATGTGTATACACCTAAACCTGCAATACATAAAACTGATATCTCAAGCATCGTATCAATTCCGCGGAAGTCAACAAGGATCGCGTTAACGATATTTTTTGCCCCGGCAAGTTCGTAGGCATTTTCAAAATAATAGACAATCGAGTCAAAAAGATTATGTCCATTTGCTGATAAAGCGAGTAGTGTGACAATAATCCCCACTCCAAGTGAAATTATAAAATTGACCGCTTTAAATGGTATTTGTCCCATCCGTTTGCTGAATTCCGGAAGGTGATAGAAGCATAGTAAAAATAAAGCGGTCGTTACCGTTTCAACGACTAATTGTGTCAATGCTAAGTCAGGTGCTCTAAAGATCACGAAAAACATCGCAACGAAAAATCCAAGGGCGCCAACGGAAATTAATGCCACCATCCTCGATTTAGCAAAGAGGACAGCCAACGCAGCAAGCACCATGCAAATAATTAGAGCGGCCTCATAAAAATTAATTGATGCGCCTCCGGAAATATTAAAAGAAATCCCAGGAAGCGTTAGGATAGCTCCACCCATGACAAGGATGAAAAAGAGAAAGATATAAATTAAATAATGACGGATCGAACCTGTCATATATTTATTTGTCAATTTCAGCGAAAAGCTTTCCGATTTTTCAAGTCCATTATCATAAAAGTTATTGAGCGTGAGAAAAGTCGGATAGGAATCGAAAAGCCGTACCCATTTTTTGAAACTTCTATATAATAGAGTTCCAACAACGAAAACCCCGATCGTCATGAATAATTCTGTTGTGAAGCCATGCCACGGGCTGATAATTACCTCGAATCCTCCATTTTCGGCAATAGCTGGCAGAACGGCATTGAACGCCGGCATGATTAAGTATTCGGCGACTGTATTCGGAATAAAGAAAAAAATGATAACCAATGCGGCAAGAATAGCCGGAGGTACGAGCATTCCGATTGCAGGCTCATGTGGTACTTTATCTAATTGAAGAACCATCTTCTTTCCGGCAAAGGTTTTAAAAACAAGGATCATGCAGTAAACAAAGGTGAACACACTGGCGATCCAAGCGATAACCGGAAACAACATGCCCCATGTTTCTAAATGAAAAATATTTAATCGTGAGATATTTAACACACTGGTGAAGAACATTTCCTTGCTCAAAAATCCATTAAACGGAGGGATTCCGGCCATGGAAAAACTGCCAATGACAGCAAGTGTGAAAGAGATAGGCATATAATGCAACAAACCGCCCAAACGGCGGATATCGCGGGTACCGGTTTCATGGTCAATGATCCCGACAACCATAAACAAACTCCCTTTAAAGGTAGAGTGATTAATCAAATGAAAGATTGCGGCAAAAACGGCTGCAGCATAAACAGTTGATTCGTCTCCCAAACCTGTATACATCGAAATGGATCCTAAACCTAAGAGACTCATAATTAAGCCTAATTGACTAATTGTTGAATAGGCCAAAAGAGCCTTTAAATCCGTTTGTTTTACAGCGTTGAGGGAACCGTAAACAAGAGTAATAATCCCGGTAAGGGAAATAATCCAAAACCACTCCGCGTTCCCGCCAAACACCGGAGTGAATCGAGCAACAAGGAAAATCCCTGCTTTTACCATCGTGGCAGAATGTAAATAAGCACTGATCGGAGTAGGCGCCTCCATCGCATCAGGAAGCCAAATACTGAAAGGAAATTGGGCCGACTTTGTAAAAGCACCTAAAAGAATGCAAAACATCGCAGGCAGGAATAAGGAATGTGATCCGATTGTCTCGGCCTGCTGCATCATTTCCCGAATATTATAAGTTCCGCTTATTAATGAAAGCATAAGAAATCCCGCGAGCATCGCCAGCCCGCCAAATACTGTAATCAGTAAGGATTTTAGTGCCCCGTAGCGGGACTTTTTCCGTTGATACCAATAAGCGATGAGTAAAAAGGAAGAAATACTTGTTAATTCCCAAAAAACATAGAGAACGAATATATTATCTGAAAAGACAACCCCGAGCATCGCTCCCATGAACAACAGGATATAGACATAAAAGTTATGAAGAGCTTCACGGTGTTTCGATAAATAGTAAATCGAGTAAAGGATAACCAGTGATCCAACGCCTGTTATTAATAAAGCAAAAACAAGGCTTAGACCGTCAACTACCGATGTAAGATGAATATCGAATGTTGGAATCCATGGGACAGAATAGATAAATATCTCCCCATCAGAGACATCCGGAATGTATTGACATAAAAAGAGAAAAATAATTACCGGTACAGGGAGCACAAACCAGCCCGTATGAATCCGAGGGTTGAAAGCCCGATATAAGAACGGAACGAGAATTGAAAAGATAAAAGGTATGAAAATCATGAATTGCAGTAAGGACATAGGTTCCCTCCTTTTGGTTTTAAGCATGAGACCATTTTTTTTGAAAAATACAGTTTAGTTTTATTTTGTAGAATTACTTAAAAATTATTAGGCAGAAGTTTATTTTTGGATTAAGATTGACTGAAAAGGTGCCATAAGTTATATTCATACATAGCTTGATAGAATAATACATGTTTTCACATCAATAT
>CALGSR010000486.1 GCA_937902115.1 uncultured Bacillus sp.
GATGCACCGGAAATAATTTTCACATCGGCGCCATTAGAGAAATTATTCATGACAGGAGCCGGTCCAACTAATCCGGCATCAATATCTCCTGACTTTAATGCCGTCATAAATGTCCCGCCGTCAGGGAATGTTCTGTATTCAATCTCTACATTTTCACCAAGTGCTTTTTCATAATAGCCTTTTTCACGAGCAACCATTGCCGGAACATGATCAATATTCGGAAAATATCCGAGAACGATTTTTTCCTTTTTTGCTTCCGTCTTTGAGCTTTCTTCTGAATCGCTTGTACCACATGCACTTAAAACACCCATTATAAATAGTAAAGCCATAGGCAATATCCACTTTTTCATTTTTCTTAATCCCTTCTATTATGCTTTTTGTTCTAAGCCCCATTTAGCCATAACATTCTTTTCAATTCGCTGGAAGAAGAGCAGGTCGACTGTTATCCCAATCAATCCGATAACAACCATCACTCCTATTACCATGTCCATTCGGCCAAAGTCTGACGCATATTTTAATGTAAACCCGAGTCCCGGTCCGGTACTCAACAGTTCCCCTGCCATTAAGGCACGCCAAGCAAATGCCCAGGCCAGTCTTACACCGGTGACAGCATATGGTATAGAGGCTGGCAACATGACACGGAAAAACAGGTCGATTCCGCCTGAGCCCATCGTTTGAGCCGCTTTAATATAAAGCGGGGAAACATTTTTGATTCCAGTCCGCATATTAATCGTCATTACGATGGTAGCTCCTAAAACAACAATAAATATAACCGATTTTTCATTCAAGCCAAACCACATAATGGCTAGAGGAAGCCAGACAATGCTCGGAATGCTTTGCAATGATAAAATAAGTGCTCCCAGCGTTTCATCCGCTGTTTTTGATTTGGCAAGCAGTATCCCAAGCAATACTCCGATGACAAGTGCGAGTGAAAGTCCAATCAACAGGCGGGTAAAGCTGGCACCTAAGTCTTGGAATAATGATCCATCTGCTACACTTTCCTGTAAGCTCGATAGGACATCTATTGGTGACGGCAGCATGACCTTAGGGATATCAAATATCCGGATGGAGAACTCCCATAAGAGCAATAGTGCTGCGAAGAAAACAATTCGTTTAATAGCCACTTGCATAACGTTGCTCCTCTTCTGCCACTTTATCAATTTCAACCTCTAGCAAGTCCATAATGGGTTGTTCATACTGCGCTAATTGTTGGATATGCTTGTCGCGCGGTCTTTCAATATCTACGCGGATTTCTTTCAGGATTGTTCCGGGATGGGTACCCATCACAATGATGCGATCGGATAATTTTACAGCCTCTTGTATGCTGTGAGTAACAAACAAAATCGTCTTTTTCGTTTCAAGCCAAATATTTTCTAGCTCTTGATGAAGGCGGATTCTCGTTTGTTCATCCAAGGCACCAAAAGGTTCATCCATTAACAGGACTCTTGGGTTCATCGCCAATGCTCTTGCGATAGCCACTCTTTGCTGCATCCCCCCGGATAGCTCGTGCGGAGAGTGTTTCGCGTAGGCACTCAACTGAACAAGGCTTAAATATTTTTGCGCAATCTTGCGTGCCACGTTCTTTTTCATTTCTTTACGGAGCGGAAACATGACATTTTCTTCTACTGACAACCAAGGAAATAATGCTGCCTGTTGAAAAACCATCCCTCGATCTTTCCCGGGCTTCATGATTCTCTGATTATCTAAAATAATGCTGCCTTCATTTGGATTGGTTAATCCTGCGACGATCGAAAGCAGAGTCGATTTTCCACATCCGGACGGTCCCAGAAGAGAAACAAATTCTCCTTCTTTTATTTGCAGATTAATATCTTTTAAGACCTGCTCCGTTTGGCCGCGGTTACTAAAACTCTTTTGAATATTATTTATATTAAGAAACATAATGTCACCAACTTTATCATTTACTATTTTTTATCTTTACTATTTACATAATTCCCACTTGTTTAATGCGAATAATTAACATTACAGATAATTATATAATGTTTATAAGATAAGTCAACATTATTGTTAAATAGATTTTTATTAATATATTTTCCTATTCACGATGAATAAAAAAAATACAAATGCCTTCTATTAATAGAAGGCATTTGTATTTTTTATTCATATTCTTCACTTACTCATGCTGCTCTGTATTTGTGTGCCCATCACTGTCTGCAGGAGGGTCAGCCAAAGCCGTGTACCCATAATAAATGCCGACAACGATGAGTAAATAAGCAATAGCGGAAAGTGTCCATTTTTTCATGAAACCTTCTCCTTCCTATAGTTTGACTCTTTGTAAACGAAGAGCATTCAACACAACAGATACAGAGCTGAAGGCCATTGCTGCTCCTGCAAGCCAAGGAGCCAAAAATCCCATAGCTGCAATAGGGATGCCAATTGTATTGTAGGCAAGCGCCCAGAATAGATTCTGCTTTATATTCTTCATCGTTTTATGACTCATGAGGATGGAATCGGCAATGCTGTTCAAATCACCGCGGATTAAGGTAATATCCGCTGCTTCCATTGCTACATCGGTACCTGTTCCAATGGCCATGCCGATATCTGCTGTCGCAAGGGCAGGAGCATCATTAATTCCGTCTCCTACCATCGCCACTTTCTTCCCTTGTGCCTGAAGTTTCTTCACTTCCTCTGCTTTTCCTTGCGGCAGAACTTCAGCAATCACATGGTCGATGCCTGCCTCTTTGGCAATTGCGTTGGCTGTTTGTTTGTTATCCCCTGTAATCATAATGACTTCAAGGCCCATATCCTTCATTCGCTTAATGGCTTGGGTGGATGTTTCTTTAATCGTATCCGCAACAGCGACAATCCCGGCACAGGAGCCGTCCACTGCAGCGAGCATGGCCGTTTTCCCTTGCTTCTCAAGACCTTCCATCACATTCAATACATGGTCAACGTCCACATTGTGTTTTTTCATGAGACGGCGTGTACCGACAAGAACGGTTTTTCCATCTACATTCGCCTTAATTCCGTATCCCGGGATATTTTCAAACTCAGATACGTCCTTCAGTCCGATTGATTTTTCCTTAATGCCTTCTACAATCGCCTGGGCAAGTGGATGCTCTGACTGTTTTTCAGCTGAGCCGACGAGGGATAAAAATTCTGTCTCATTGCCCTCAGTAAGAACATCCGTAAGAACAGGAGCCCCATTTGTAACTGTTCCTGTTTTATCCAGAATGACTGTATTCACCTTATGAGTCATTTCTAAATGCTCTCCGCCTTTAAAAAGAATACCGTATTCTGCAGCACGGCCTGACCCTGCCATAATTGATGTCGGAGTTGCAAGGCCAAGAGCACATGGACAGGCAATAACAAGAACGGCAATTAATTTTTCCAATGCCCCAGCGAAATTCCCCGGTTCGGCCCATAAATACCAAATTAAAAATGTAATGACTGCGATTCCAACAACAATTGGAACGAAGATTCCAGAAATAATATCAGCCATTCGCTGAATCGGTGCCTTTGAACCTTGAGCCTCTTCCACGACTTTAATAATTTGTGACAAGGCCGTATCTTTTCCAACCCGGGTTGCTTTAATTTTCAAGAAGCCATTTCTATTGATGGTTGCCCCAATAACGCTGTCGCCGACTGTTTTATCAACCGGAACACTTTCCCCGGTAATCATTGATTCATCAAGGGCAGATGTACCTTCGAGAACCTCACCGTCAACTGGGATTTTTTCCCCAGGTTTGACTAGTAGGATATCACCTGCTGTCACATCCTCCAACGGAATAATCGTTTCCTCCCCATCACGGATAACGGTAGCGGTTTTCGCCTGTAGGCCCATCAATTTTTTAATTGCTTCCGATGATCTTCCTTTTGCTTTTGCTTCAAATAATTTACCAAGTATAATTAATGTAATTAAGACCGCACTTGTTTCAAAATAAAGTCCGACTGAGTGAGTGCTTTGCCCAATTGTTCCAATCGCAAGATACACACTGTAAAAATAAGCAGCCGATGTTCCAAGAACAACGAGCACATCCATATTGGCGCTTTTATTTTTCAATGCTTTATAGGCACCAACGTAAAACTGCTTACCGATAAAAAACTGCACCGGTGTTGCTAAAGCCATCTGAACCCATGGATTCATAAAGGCCTCCGGCACATATAAAAAAGAGGTAAAACTAAAGTGACCGACCATTGACCAAAGCAGAGGCAATGAGAGAATCATAGCGAAAATAAATTTCCCCTGCTGCTTTTCAATCTCCTTTTGCCGATAATCGACCGCTTCCTTTTTATTTTCCTCATCCTTGACCATTGCCCCGTAACCGAGGTTCTCGACCTTTTGAATTAAATCCTTCGCTGAGATAGTAGATGGATTATATTCAATAGAAGCCGTTTCAAGGGCTAAATTAACATTAGCCTGAAGGACGCCCTCCATTTTATTCAATCCCTTTTCAATACGGGCAGAACAGGCGGAACAGGTCATCCCGGTAATCACTAATTCTGATTTCTCCTTCACGACACCATAGCCGAGATCCTCTACTTTCTTCTGGATATCTGACAGCTTCAACACATTCGGATCGTACTGTACCATAGCCTTTTCCAAAGCTAAATTGACATTGGCTTCTTGAACACCTTCCATTTTCTTTAACCCTTTTTCAATTCGGGTAGAACAAGCAGAACAGGTCATCCCGGTAATATGAAACTGATTTTCTAAAATCTTTTCGCTCATTTTCAACACCTCATACCTACATAGGGTATATTTTTTTGAAAAAGAGAGCGTGCCGTTAAAGCACGTTCAACTCTTTATTATTTTACGTCATAGCCTTGATCATCGATGGTTTCTTTAATCGCATCTAATGTTACTTCTTCTTGATTAAATTCTACATCGACTTTTTTATTTTCAAGGTCAACTTTTACACTTGCAACACCATTTAAACCGCCAACGCTGCTTTCAACTGCTTTCACACAATGACCACATGACATTCCTTCTACATTTAAAGTTACTTTTTCCATTACTTTCAGCTCCTTTACTTTTTCATCAGTTTTTGAATCGTGACCAATACTTCATCCAGCACTTCCATATCGCCTTCCTGAATCCGTTCAACGACACACTCTTTCATGTGTGCCTCGAGAAGGATTTTGGCCACGCTATTTAATGCTGCCTGTGCAGCAGAAATTTGTGTAATGACATCATCACAATAAGTATCCTTCTCAATCATTCCCTTTATTCCGCGAATCTGGCCTTCAACCCGGTTCAGACGTGAAACAAGATTCTTCTTCGTTTTCTCCGTATGATGGCTCGATCTGCCGCTGTGACAAGAACAATTATTTTCATCTAAAATCTCATCTTTCTCAAATTCAGGCTTCATCTCACTCCCTCCTTATTTTTAATATAGCATACCCCCCCATCCTATGTAAAGAGTTTTAAAATCACTTTTCGCCAGTCTATTTTATTATGAGGCAAGGAGCCTTATCTTAATCAAAGTGTACCTCTTAGTTAAAAAGGGCATCTTTATCTTCACGAAAGATGCCCTCAAATGTATAAGAATAATAAAAGTTTAGATCTGAAGATTTTTTAAATACCACGCATCCATAGCAGAGTGTTCAGAACCCGGCAGTGGTTCACGCAAGAGTATAAATCCGAATTTCTCATATAAAATACATGCGGTTTTTAATTCATGCATGGTTTCTAAATAGCACTTATCATAATGTTCAGCAGCAAATGACAAGGCTGTATCCATTAGTTTCTTGGATAGTCCCAAACCCTGAGCTTTTGGACTTAAGTATAGCTTTTGTAATTCACAAACTTTACTATGTTCGTTAAACGGTGCTATACCAATTCCACCAACAACTTCTCCTTCCATTTCTATGACCCAATAGTTCGCATATTTTAAATTAGTATAATAGTGGTGAAGATCAGTAAGTTGAGGATCAAAATATGCTGACCCGGGAATCGCTAATCCAAGTGATTTTAAAGAATCTTGTATAATTTCTTTTACTTTTGCATTGTCTTCTTTTTTAATTTCTCGAATAATCATATTCAATCTCCTTCAATTAATGCTTCATAATATAATGTAAGAGAATATTTTTAGTAGGCGATACCTACACGTGTTTTTATATAATTGTTACTTTTAATCTGATTATATGTAAACTCTGCTGTATCCGATACGGATATTTTAACTCCACCCACCGGCAAAAAATCACGTTCCACACGATATTCACCCAAATTTTCTCCATCCGGTAAATACGTAGGACAGACGATCGTCCATTCGAGTGTCGATTGTTTAAGCAAATCGTAAACTTTATGATGTTCTTCTGCTGCACGGGTGGATTTACGCTTTGATTCACTTGACTGATAACGCAGTATATTTGGGGTAGTTCTACTTTGCAGGATACCCGCAGTTCCTATCGTTATCATTCGTTTGATCCCTTCGTTTTCCATTGCTTCAATAATGAGTGGTATACTTTCGGATAAAGTGGTTGTTCCATCAGTATTCAGTGCGCTAATCACTAGATCCATCCCATGCATTGCACGCATGATATCATCTTTTTTTAAAATATTCCCTTGCATAATCGTTAAATTTTCATTATTTATTTGAATCTTCTCTGGAGTGCGAACTAATACAGTCACTAGGTGTCTGTCATGAAGAGCATAAGTAACTATTTGCCCCCCAACTCGTCCAGTTGCACCTAAAATTAAAATATTCAAAAGTATAATCCTCCCTTTTACGAATACAAATATCACACTACACTTGTCTTAATAAGAGAATAGCAGTAATTTAAGGGAAAGGGGAATTTGTTTATTCAATATTTAAATTGCCCCTAACTTGCTATGTTGTGATTTTAATAAGGGTGTGTAAGTGTGCTATTTTTCATATTTGCTTTATTTTCAATCAGTTTAATCATTTGCGTTCTATTTAATTTTTCCATTTTGTTTGCTTTGGCGTTTGGCTTTATCCTATTTTTTTCATATGGATTAATCAAAGGGTTTTCTTTTAAAAATATGATCCTTTTCTCATACGAGGGCATCAAACAAGTCAAAGGGATGTTACTTATTTTTGTTCTTATTGGCATGATGACCGCTATTTGGCGTGCAGCAGGAACCATTCCGATGATTATTGAGCTATCTACCTCATTCTTAATACCATCTATCTTTATACTCGTTGTCTTCCTGATCAACTGTTTTGTTTCCGTGCTTACAGGGTCGGCCTTTGGAACCGTTGCAACGGTTGGAGTCATCTGTATGACGATTGGAAATGTCATGGGGGTAAATCCATTATTTCTCGGTGGTGCCATTCTTTCTGGGATTTACTTTGGCGATCGATGCTCACCGATGTCCACAAGTGCGATACTTGTCAGCGAACTAACCAAAGTGGATATCTTTTTACATATTCGACAAATGATACGTACGGGGCTCATCCCTTTTATTCTGACCGTAATTGTTTATCTTGCCCTTGGCTTGTTCGGACAAGCAACTGATTTTTCTCATGACGCAACATCCATTTTCGCAAAAAATTTCACATTAAATGGGGTTACGCTTATACCCGCTATTTTAATTTTTGCCCTTCTTCTATTTAAAGTAAAAATTAAGACCACGATGCTGTTCAGTATTATTGCTGGAATGATCATCTGTTTGACTGTGCAGCAAATGAGTTTAGGGGATGTCTTTATTACACTTTGGAATGGATATGAGGCAAATAACGATGAACTCGCTCTATTGTTAAATGGCGGCGGGGTTGTTTCCATGTTACATGTCATCGCGGTGGTCTGTATTTCATCTTCCTATTTCGGGATTTTTAATGGGACGAACCTATTAGAACAGATTCAAAAAAGCGTGACATGGCTTGCGAGTAAATCGACAAATTTCCTGACAAGTACTGTCGTTTCCATCATTACTGCCATGATGTCATGCAACCAAACATTAACGATTATGCTTACTTTTCAGTTAACGAAAAAGTTAAAAACGGATGACAAGTGGAGGGCTAATATGCTTGCCGATACAGCTGTAGTCATTCCAGCACTCATCCCTTGGACGATTGCTGGACTCGTCCCACTGACTACGATTAATGCACCTGTAACGAGCTTATTGTTTGCCTGTTATTTATATTTGTTACCGCTTTGTGGCATTATCCGTTCTTATACGAAATATGCACTCGATCTATCTCGAAATGTCGGTTCAGGTGTAAATACCTGAAAAAATATAAAGAAGACTTTCATCAGTGGGGATTTCCTTCATCCCACTGATGATTAAACCGCATTTATCTTCCATTACCTGGGTCCACTGAATAAACTGACTATGATTCCTATAAAAATGATAACAAAAATGGCTAGAAAAGAAGATGTAGAGGCAACTTTATTTTTTGAATATGATAAGAATACGCCCGATTGTTATTCAAATAAAGCCCTGTTCGTGTAATAAGCCATTTTAACTGTAAAATAATTAACCTTCTCTCCTTGAGGGGGAATGCTTGATTACCAGCTATTAATTATTTAATTACTTTGGATTAAAACATTAATAGAATCAATACTATTTCCAGCTGCAGCGCCACCATCAATAGTAACCGCTTGCCCAGAAACCATTGGACAATCATCAGAAACAAGGAAGTGGATTAAGGAAGCAACCTCCTCTGGCTCACTGATTCTTCCTAATGGTGCTGAAATACTAACAATCTTCTTTTCTATTTCCCCGCCTTCTTGAGATGCAAGCATTGGTGTATTGACTGATGAAGGACAAATACAATTCACACGGATATTATTAGGTCCAAATTCAAGAGCTGCAACCTTCGTAATCCCGACAACTGCCCACTTAGATGCCACATAGGCAGCATAGTTAGGCACCCCCTTGACCCCTGCAGTGGAGGCAGTATTGACAATCGCCCCTCCCTTTTTCATATATTTAACACCGTGTTTCATCCCAAATAAAACACCCAATGTATTGACGCTAAAATTCTTTTGCATATCTTCTTCCGTTGTTTCAGTAATTGGTGCCTCAGTAAATGTGCCGGCATTGTTTATCAAAATATCAATATTGCCATATTCCTCATTTGTTTTTTCCATTAAGTTTTTAACATCGCTTTCTATCGTTACATTCGTTTTAACATATAATCCGCCTACTTCTTCCGCCAACGTGGTTTGATCATTAAGGTCAGCAATTACCACAGTGGCCCCTGCCTTATGAAACCTTTTTACTGTTGCCAAACCAATTCCTGATCCTCCACCTGTAACAACAGCAATTTTTCCTTTTAGAGAAAACATATAATAACACCTCTTTTCTTTATATATCATTCACTAAATTTTAACCTATAGTATTTCTTTGAAGTTGAATTTTCTGTGTATCCCTATCTTATTAGACAAGCATTACTTGAATTAACAAAAATATGATGCTTCGCTCTTGAAGAATCGCACCCTCAAAAGGAAAAAAGCACATCTCACTTTATGAAATGTGCCCTTTTGTTAAATAAACCATTCTTTCTATTCAAGATACCGTTCTCCTTGACATGTCTATATAAGGTTTTAATTCTATTTTAAAGGGGAAAAACATCAATACATTGTTTTTTGAAACTACTCCCCAAGCGACTGATACTCTGCTGCCAAGCCTTTTTGAACGCCTGGTCGTTCTGCAATACGATGAGCCCAATCCAAGAGATGAGTATATTCATCCATGTTTAAAAATTCATAAGAACCTTCATACAATTTTCCTAAAGCCAAACGCCCGTACCAAGACCATATCGCAATATCTGCGATCGTATAGGTATCACCGGCGATATAAGAACGCTGAGCTAATGTTTTATCAAGTAAGTCTAATTGACGTTTCGTTTCCATCGTAAAACGATCAATTGGGTATTCCATCGGCTCTGGCGCATAAGCGAAAAAGTGACCAAACCCGCCGCCAACAAAAGGCCCTGACCCAATTTGCCAGAATAGCCAATTAAGGGTTTCTGTCCGTCCATGAATATCCGTCGGGATCAGCTTATTATATTTCTCAGCCAAGTAAAGCAGAATCGACCCTGATTCAAAAATTTCTACCCGTGGATTTATACTTTGATCGACCAGGGCCGGGATCTTGGAATTAGGATTAATCTTGACAAAGTCCGAACCAAATTGGTCGCCGTCTCCAATATTGATTTTATACAAATCATAGTCTGCACCAGCGACACCCAACTTTTTTAATTCTTCCAGCATAATTGTCACTTTAATCCCATTCGGCGTTCCCAGTGAATAGAGTTGGAACGGTGCCTCTCCGACTGGTAGTTTTTGTTCGAAACGTTCACCGGCTGTCGGACGATTGCCGCCCCTATTCGAATTCTCTTCTTCCCACTGCCAAACGTCTGGTAATTCATATTTTGTCATCTCAACACTCCTCCTAATATCTATTATTAACTCCATCATACTAACAGGATAAAAGTATTCCTAATATTTAGCTTATCATCTATTTATAATACGGCTCATCGCTATTAATCTTAAACTAAATTTATTTCTGAAAGGTTATCCCTCTTAAGCCGGTTGGGGTTCTCATTTCAATTACAATTTTGTCAGAGCCTGTATGATAAACAATCGTATTGCCTTTTGATTGAAGCAACTCTTGTGTAGCCAATTTAGAATCTTCAATGACGTTAATTAATGCGACATCCGTTACAATTTTCTTATCATCTTCCATCTAAAAATCAAAGATAGTTTTACATATTGATCTGGGTATAATTTACGAACCTCTTCCCATTTCATTGTTTATCACTCCTTGTTTTGTTGTCCTATCATTACCGTAGCACATTCCCATGTCAACATAAATAATTCCCCCTATTAGAGATACCAAAAATAGAATACTCTTGAAACAGTCCATCATCGCTCCATTTTCGCGCCCGATTGATGAGGACATTAATTCAATACAATTAGCAAAAAGTTTAGTTCGCCATTTTCATATGCTTCCAGTTTTCTTTTATATTCATGGTCCACTTTTCTCACCCTTCATGCGCCTTATCGCCTGCCTGCCACGGGATAATAATACTTTAAAGTGGGATTTCTTTATGTTCATCACTTATGCTGCTTAATCGCGGGATAATCCATGAGAATCATGTAAAAGTACGGCATATTTATGTTTGTCCGGCAGCTCCTTCAACATGTTGATAATTTCTTGAACTTCTTCCTGAATAACAATCGTTTCTACCGCTGCTTTCTTTTTATCTAAATAGGATAAGAAAAAGCTTTGTTCCTTTATTATCGTACTTTTATGCTTACGATAATGGTTAATAAATGCATGATTCGCTACAGTAAATAGCCATGTTTTCACCTTGTCCCCATTGTAATTCTCAATATAAAGATAAGCACGGAGAAAGGAATATTTTTGCCAAACGCAATCGTTCGAAAAAAACTCAGGAAGTCAGCATCCAGATAGGCACCGTTTTTGGTATAATTAATTGGAATATTATGCTATTTAATTCTTATAGATATCTCTTCGAAACGTAGCTAGCTTTAGGGGGGGATTATTGTGGTTGGCTCAAATTTATCTATTAAGCAAAAAGCAGCAGGTAAAGATTTATACATAATTGCTGGCATCACACTTGTTACATTGACCCTTTTCATGTTTTTCAATTCGCAAATTATGACTTTTGCTAAGGCTCCTGATGAATCCATATTATTGCGGACACTCGTTATCGCAATGTTTCAATTCGGCCTTACCGGTTTAGGTATTACTGTCGTTGCTATATACAGGAAGGAGAGTTTCCTAAAGTTTGGACTTAAAAAGGATCATCTTGTTAAAGCAATCCTCCTTTCTATTTTAGTGCTAATACCGTCCATCATTTTTGGCTTTGCCACAGGAGCAATCACTACCTACATGCCTTTTCATACTTTCTTTTTTACGAAAGAGCTGCTTGACGCCGGATTACCAACTAGTATTTTGGGAATATCGATTATC
Source organism: uncultured Bacillus sp. (assembly GCA_937902115.1). Lineage (GTDB taxonomy): Bacteria > Bacillota > Bacilli > Bacillales > Cytobacillaceae > Bacillus_BD. Next base: position 11,873 of record CALGSR010000486.1, read on the forward strand.
GCTCTTGTTTGGGGCTTTTTTGAAGGTTTCAACTATGTGGTCATCAGTGATAAAATCAATCAACGTTACCCTTCCAAGAGTATTTGGCTCAACTGGGGTGCGATTTCCTGCGGGATATTTTGTCTTTTAATTCATGGAATGGTTGGGGTTACTCCAAGTGCCATAGCAGAAGCACTGACTATGTTTATTATAATCTATGGAATGCTTGTTGTTAAAGAATATACAGGCAACGCATGGGGATGCGTTTTAATATTTATGCTTTTCTGGAATGCAATTAGTTAATACACATCATTTTCTTATAGTGGGTTCCCCACTAGTAACGCTAAACAACATCCTACACAAATGACCCAAAAATTAAAATGAGCGCTTAGCTACTACGGTTAAGCGCCCGATTAATTAATATAAAAATATCATTGTTCCACTGGAGAAGGTTGCTTTTCCCAATCAGTTGGTCCTTCGTTTGGTTCAATATACTTTCTCCAATAATCACCAGTTTTCTTATCAAATATAATTACATTTTGTTCGTTCGCTGAAATAAACTCATATCTATATTGTTCTTCTGATTTTGTACCACCATCATTTGTCGAATATCTAATAGCACTTGAAATAGTAAACGCAGAAAATAGTATGCAGACACCTAAAATAACTATTGCACCCGTCAATGCTAATTTTGGTTTTTTCTCGCTCAACACAATTCCCCCCTAATGAATAGACTAATTCTAATACATTTTAATTGTAACATTCCGACCTCTTGTTATTAAACAACCTGCCCTTTAACTGATTAAAGTCCAAGAAAAAAATGGACTGCTTAAAAACAGTCCATTTTGCTGCATTTTCGCGCCCGATAACGGAATATTCCCTTTCCCTGAAAGCCCCAACTAAGATCTGCTTCAATTCAAAAATCATAATTGTTCTAGATTAACGCTACCTATTAATTAAATCCTTTTTATGGCATAGAAGTTACTGCCAAATGTATCAAACTCGTTACTATAACCAAGAACACCATAAAGGAGCTTGAATATAATATAAGTTTCCTTATAATGTTTGGCTCTTTTATTTGTTTATAAGCGATAAACCCTAATACAATCGAAATTAACCATATAATTACACCCTGCAATGAAAATAATAACGGTGAATTTGCCACCCAAAATACTGTTACAATTAAATAAAAAACCATCAAAATACAAGATAAACCCTTCACATTTCTCCCCCCCTATTTTTCATTAATTATAGGTATGCTATGTATATAGAATATCTATGCATTAGAATATAATAATATGGAAAACTTTTCAATGAATTTCATCAATCCATTCCTTTAAATATCTGGTCCTTAAATACAGAAATAGCGCCATTCTTATTCCTGAATGGCGCCCGATTCCTGAGTAGGGGATAGTTAAATAAAATACATTCCTATTGATTAGTAAGTTACCGTTGAGTAAATATCTCTTTGTTAAGCATAGTATAGAAATCTAAAACCTGCCAATTAACTTCTTCCCCATTACTCAATTTATTAAATATAACTGTTGCTTTTTCATTATCAGAAAGTCGATAAAATTTTCCCATGAATTCCATAGCACGCTGGCTCGTTCCAGTAGATTTTTCTACATAATTAATTATAATTCTTTAATTGTCTATTGAAATATAACATTATCTCTTCTAAGCCAGCTTTACCATCTTGTATCTTTTTAGTAAATCCGAATCCTTCATCATTTAATAGACAGTATCTAAGTCAACTTTTCCGTCATTTAATTCATAATAACCAATCAACGGAACATGCTATTTAGGTATAGAGTATATTTAATACTCCCCAGCATTTGCATTTTAAAATAAGTTTGTTACAGATATACTGGACTGATTAAGGTACTGCTTTATTTGTATGTTTTGTGCTAAACACTGGGAGTGTCAACGACCCGCCACTTAACAACCTTATGGTCTGTTTGAAGT
>CALGSR010000487.1 GCA_937902115.1 uncultured Bacillus sp.
GTTCGCTGCACTAATTTTAAAAGTTTGTATACTTTGTTACCCACAAAGCAAGGGGCGCTGACACTTCCCAACTCATTTGGTGCATGAGCACCCATGAAGGTATTGGCTGTTCAATCCCATGTTCAATACCCTCAAAGCTGCTTATGCCTCTAAATATTTTTTCGCAAGTGGTACGTCAATTTCAATCGTATAATTCACTTTATCAATGCGGCTCGATAATAATTCAACTTGTCGGGATAACTTGTCACCTTGTTTTTTGTATGCGGCAGGGTCAAAGAGAGCGATTTGTTCCATGATGGCGCCTGAATGATGCTGCACTTGGTATTCACGCTTTTTGGTCGTGGCAAGTGTTTTGAGCAGATTAAGTCTTTCGCGCAGCAGCTTTGCTGTTTCAATCGCACGAACCATCGAAATTGAGCGGCCATCCCATTCAACTAAATTGCTTAAATTGGCGTGCTGGATGATCTCTTTTAAATCCAAAATATCCTTCTCAAGTTCGGCAAACTCCCTTAGTACAGCCTCAACTGTACGTTCATAAGGTGTATACGTTTCCCCCTTTGGGATCTCCATTACATACACATTGAAAAATTCACCATGTAATTCGCTCTTTTTTTTATGAAGGCTTGATAGTAAATTAATTGCTTGTGCTAATGTTATTTTCATTCCATCGATCCTTTCATCAAGGCATATGAACTATTATAGCATGGAATTGGTAATTAATGGACAACCCTAGAGGAGTGAAAAGTCACGAATTAGTGCTTACATATCCATTCACTTTTGAATTCATCCTGTTTTTCTTTATTCCTCAACAATCCTTCTCTTCCCAAACTATTGAGCTTTCCTTCTATTTTTAAAAAAAGTCTTCTTTTTTTGCGATTATCCTTGAAGTAATCTGCAGATATTAAACCGAAATCAAAAGAATCACAAAGTCGCCCTTTATCTGAATGAATCATTATGGAGGTTAATATGGAAACAACAGGTTATAAAGGCACAAATAAAATGATTATTGGGATTGTCTTCGGAGTTATCACATTTTGGCTTTTTGCCCAGGCGATGGTCAATGTCGTCCCGGCCGTGCAGAAAGATTTAGGCATTACACTCGGTACATTAAACATTGCTATCAGCTTAACGGCTTTATTCTCCGGGATGTTTATCGTTGCGGCCGGCGGATTAGCAGATAAAATTGGACGAAAGAAAATGACCTATATCGGGTTAATTCTCAGTATTATTGGTTCTCTTTGTCTTGTATTGGCTCAAGGAGCGGTCTTGCTGATCATTGGCCGAGTGATTCAAGGGCTTTCAGCAGCTTGTATTATGCCGGCAACGATTGCCTTAATGAAAGCGTATTTTGAAGGGGCAGAACGGCAGCGTGCTCTTAGCTTTTGGTCGATTGGTTCTTGGGGCGGTTCGGGAGTCGCTTCTTTCGCAGGCGGGGCGATCGCAACCTCTTTAGGCTGGAAATGGATTTTTATTTTTTCCATTGTCTTTGCCTTACTGGCGATGTGGCTGATTAAAGAAACGCCGGAAAGTAAAAGTGAATCAACAGGTGCTTTTAAATTTGATTACTCGGGTTTGGCCATTTTTATCGTCACAATGCTGGCATTAAATGTGTTCATCACGTATGGTTCAGATATCGGCTGGGCAAATCCGCTTACGATTGGGCTTATTGCTGTAACCATTATTGGGGTCATTGTTTTTGTGAAGGTGGAAAAAAAGAAAGAGGTTGCCTTAATTGACTTTTCTATTTTTAAAAGCAAACCCTATTCTGGGGCAACGATTTCCAATTTCTTGTTAAATGCGATTGCAGGTACGCTTGTCGTGGCCAATACGTATGTACAAGTAGGCAGAGGCTTCAATGCATTTCAATCCGGCATGCTGTCTCTCGGTTATTTAGTCACAGTGTTAGCGCTGATACGTGTCGGGGAAAAAATTTTACAAAGAGTCGGTGCCAAAAAGCCAATGATTTGGGGGTCGCTCATTGCAACAGTTGGTGTCGCGGTGATGGGATTAACCTTCTTATCCGATTTCATGTATACAGTTGTCGTGTTCGCTGGCTTTGCCTTGTTCGGACTTGGGCTTGGGATTTATGCCACACCATCAACGGACACTTCTGTTTCGAATGCACCCGCTGATAAAATTGGCGAAGCCGCCGGGGTTTACAAAATGGCGAGTTCTCTCGGCAGCGCATTCGGGGTCGCGATTTCGGCTACCGTCTATGGTTCAATTGCAGCGGTGAGCAGCTTGGAGGTGGCGGCAACATCCGGGATTATCGCAAATGTGATCTTCGGGATTCTCTCCATTCTTTCCATTATCATGTTGGTACCGAGAGATGCAGGGAATGAAGCCGAAAGACCAGCAAAACCAATTAGAAAACCAAATCCAAATCAACCCAATCCAGCTCATTAAGGACAAGGGTTCCTTATGAAGTGGGACAGGGTTCCGGGTTCCTTGTCCCATTAGTGGGACAAGGGGACGGGTACACTGTCCCATGATGAAAAACAGCTAGGAGGATGATCATATGTTATTAGACGAACTAATGAAAAAAATAGATGAAAAGAAGGAACGCATCATTGAAATTCGCCGCTATTTGCATGAACATCCGGAGCTTTCTTTCGAAGAGGAGGAAACGGCTAAATATATCAGCGATTTTTATAAAGATGTCCCTGTTGATTCAGTAGAGACAAACTTCGGTGGCCAGCGCGGGATTGTTGTACCCATTAAAGGAGCGGAACCAGGCGGTACCATCGCTATTCGTGCCGACTTTGACGCCTTGCCAATCAAGGAAGAGACGGGTCTGCCTTTTGCCTCGAAAAACGAGGGTGTCATGCATGCTTGCGGTCATGATGGGCATACAGCATATATGTTGATATTAGCAGAGACGTTAGCGGAGTGTAAGCAGCAATTAAAAGGGACCATTCGCGTGATTCATCAACCGGCAGAAGAAACTCCTCCAGGCGGAGCAATCGGCATGATCAAAGCCGGTGTACTAGATGGGGTAGAGGCAATCTTTGGCATCCATGTCATGAGCAATATGGAAACAGGAAAAGTCTATTACCGAAGCGGGAACACGCAAACGGGAAGGTCTTACTTTAAATTAGTCGTCCAGGGGAAAGGGGGGCACGGATCATCGCCCCATCTAGCCAATGATGCGATCGTTGCTGCAAGTTCTTTCGTCATGAATGTCCAAACAGTTGTCAGCCGCCGTATAAACCCATTTGACACAGCATCGATTACGATTGGCAATTTTGATGGAAAGGGTACATTTAATGTCATCAAAGATTCCGTAACGATTGAAGGGGATGTACGAACGATGTCGCCGGAGACGCGTAAAACGGTTGAAAAGGAAGTGCACGCCTTCGCGGAAGGATTAGAGAGATCATACGGCGTAAAGTCGATTTTCGAATTTACCAATGACTACCCCGTACTCTACAATGATCCGAAAGTAACGGAACATGTGCGTCAAGCATTGGAACAAGCATTGATTCCCGAAGTAGAAGCGGCCCTGGAAACACCTCCGCAGCCGCCTTCAGAGGATTTTGCCTACTATCTTGAAAAAATACCTGGGTGCTTCTTCTATGTTGGTGCCGCTCCAGAATCAGGTGAAGCCTATCCGCACCATCATCCAAAATTTGACATCAATGAAAAAAGTCTCATCATCAGTGCCAAAGCAATGGCCGCAGTAATCGCCTCCTGGGACAGGGGGACGGGTACACTGTCCCAGTAACAAGAAGTGGGACGAGGAACCTGGTCCCTTGTCCCACCCCGAAAAGAGAATATGACTTCGTAAACTGGTCTGATTCATACTAAAGCTCTGTTCCATACGAAACAGAGCCATTTAAATTTACTCTTTAATACCAGCCATAACCATAGCCTGGATAACCATATCCATAAGGATATCCATATCCATACCCATACCCGCCAAATGCCAATGGAGAAAGCAAGGAACCCGCTAAGAATCCGCCAAGGAAAGGTGCACCGAAACCAAACGGTCTGCCAAAGCCGAAACCAAACGGCCTGCCAAAACCAAAACCGGGTCTGCCAAAGCCGAAACCGAAACCAGGTCTCCCGAAGCCGCCAAAACCAAACGGTCTAATCCTTTCATCCGAACCTAACCATTCTGCCTGAGAGTTTATTTCTTGATTCATAAAAGACAACCTCCAATTATTCCTTTTTATTTTGGACGAAGGCGAACTGTTAACTAAATGGATATTTCGGAGAAACTCTCCGTTTCATGTATTTATCGCCATCCCAATAAAAGAGTATGCAATGACCTAGCCTTATTCTTGGGCCAACTCTACGATCCATGCCTTTGTTGGGCGAATTTGGGTATT
>CALGSR010000488.1 GCA_937902115.1 uncultured Bacillus sp.
CACAAGGAAAAAAGTATTAGAAGTGATTGAACGGCTTGGCTATCGTCCAAATGCCGTTGCTCGAGGACTGGCAAGTAAAAAAACAACCACTGTAGGGGTTATTATCCCGGATATTTCGAATACAGTGTTTGCCGAGCTTGCCCGCGGGATTGAAGATATTGCCACCATGTATAAATATAATATCATTTTAAGTAACTCCGACCAAAATAAGGACAAGGAACTGCACTTATTTAACACAATGCTGGGCAAGCAGGTGGACGGTCTTGTCTTTATGGGTGGGAATATTACAGAAAACCATGTAGCAGAATTTGAAAAATCTCCTGTACCGATTGTATTAGCAGGTTCGATAGAGAAAACTGGGAGTATTCCAGCAGTCAATATAGATTATGAGCAGGCTGCTTATGATGCCGTTCATACTTTCGTAGAACATGGTCACAAACAAATTGCGATTGTCATTGGTCCGTTAGCAGAACCAATCAACTCGGAAAGATGGTTGGCAGGGTATAAGCGTGCATTAACGGAAGCTGGTATTGCGGTAAATGAAGAATTAATTGCTGAAGGCGACTACACATATGATTCGGGCATTGAAGCTTTCGAAAAATTACTGGAGGCAGAACAGAAACCAACTGCTATTTTTGTGGCGTCAGATGAAATGGCACTTGGTGTGGTTCATGGAGCAGAGGATAAAGGTTTTTCAATTCCGGAGGACTTTGAAGTCATTACGTCTGATAATACTAAATTAGCATTAATGGTGCGTCCGCAGCTAACGACTATTGTCCAACCGTTATATGATATCGGTGCCGTAGCGATGCGCTTGTTGACGAAATTAATGAACAAGGAAGAAGTCGATAATCAGACCGTCATTCTCCCACACCGGATTGAAGCGAGAAAGTCAACAAAAATATAAGAAAAGCGGAGGCGCTTTGAACAGAAGCGAAGCTGGACACTAGTAAGAGTTCAAAAACCGTATATTTTCTTATCAGTGAAACATTGAGTCTGCAAGGGATATTTATCGTTATCCCTGCAGACTTAATTCATTTTCTAGGGTTTTTCATCATTAAATGGCAGCCGAACCTTTTTTTCTGATAGGATAAAGCGCTTTATCGAGCGTTTGTTTATTTTTTTCGGTTATTTCTTCTTTTCGAGGGATCGGCGGATAAATTGTTTCTTCATCCATCCATGTATGTGGAAGTGGAAGTGGTGCTTTCTCTTGCCATTTCTCGAGCCATGGTTGCGGCAGTTCACGGAATTCAGCTTTATTCTCAGTCATTTCGAGCCAAATATAAGACCAGGCACGGGGAACTGCCCGCCATATATCATAGCCGCCGCCTCCAACAGCAATCCATCTTCCTTCACAGTATTGATGGGCAATTTCATGGGCTAGTTTTGGGATCTCTTTATATATTTTCATCGTTGCAGTGAGATGTGTCAACGGATCCCAGTAATGAGAGTCAGCACCATTTTGTGTAAAAATGACATCTGGTTTAAAATAATCTGCAATTTCTTTTACGGCAGTACGATAGCATTCGAGCCAGGATTCATCTTCAGTAAAGGCATCAACAGGAATATTAAAAGAAAAACCATATCCTTCTCCTTGACCCCGTTCATTAATATTTCCCGTACCTGGAAATAAATAACGTCCTGTTTCATGAATCGATAAGGTGCACACATTAGGATCATCATAAAAAGCCCATTGCACTCCGTCCCCATGGTGAGCATCTGTATCAATATAGAGAACTTTTGCATCTGGATACTTTTCCTGAATATAGCGAATCGCAATCGCACTGTCATTATAGATACAGAAGCCTGATGCTTTGCCGCGGAATCCGTGATGAAGACCTCCGCCAAGATTCAATGCATGCTTTGCCTTGCCGCCCATGACATGGTCAACAGCAGTTAGACTGCCTCCGACAAGCAAGGAACTTGCTTCGTGCATATTTTCGAATATTGGGACATCTTCTGTTGCAAGACCGTAGCTTTCAGCTAGTTCAGCTGAAAGTTTTCCGTGTCCAGCAAGATTTACTGCATCAACATACTGTGGATCATGAAACAGCAGTAACTCTTCTTTTGAAGCCGATCTAGGGGGAATAATTTGTTCTTTTTCAAGTGCATGGCTTTTTTCTAACAAGTCCAGCGTTAATTGCAAACGGGCCTGATTAAAGGGGTGATTCGGACTGAATTTATACTTTAATTGGTCAGGTGAAAAAATAAAAATGGATTCTTCTTTCATAGTTCTATCCCCGGTAGGTTAGGCCAAAGAACGTGATAGCCTGAAGTTTCGAGATCCTCAATCAGCCGTATTGGATTCATCGTCTGGACTCTAAGGACGATGATTTTATTCTGATCATCGCGTTTATCGGGATAAATCAGGACACTTAAGATATTTGCCCTTCTTTTTCTAAATGTATTCGTTATGTCATTGAGTACTCCAGCGCGATTCGGTGCTACAATTTCAATTTGTGATCCTGGCTGATTGGCCCCCGTTAATTGAATGAGCGTGTGTAATAAATCGGTTTCCGTAATAATCCCTACAAGCTTTCCATGGTTTTCAATTGGCAGGCAGCTGATATGGTGTTCGTAGAAGATAGCCCCGATTTCCTCAACAAAATCAAGCGGGTGTCCGGTAATGACTTCGGTGGTCATAATTGAGCTGATTGGCTTGTCTAATAAATACTTTTGTTCTGCTGCATCCGTTAATATGGAAGGAGCTGCATCACGAATATTTCTATCGGAAACAATTCCAAGTATTTCACGATTTTCATTTACGATAGGTAGATGTCTGACACGATGTCGCTGCATCAGCTGATGTGCTTCAAAAATGGTATCTTCTGGTGATAAAGTAATAATAGTCGTCTGCATAATTTCTTCTACAATCATGAAAAATCCCCTCCCAATTCTTCTTATCTAGTTTTTTTAGGATAGATATTCTTCTAATACATGAAACGATTCATAAAACGGACTTTGTCAAATCTCTGGATCGATTCCGCATTTACCCGGCTGCCGATTCGAACCATCAGACAGTTAGCGGGATGAGAACATATCTCAGGATCATCGGTGGCATACCATTGAAGGTCGCCGGCACTCATCATTTTTTCCATTATTTTCCTATACTCCCATACGTTTAAACCGGTTCCTTTTAAATCCCAATGCCAGTAGTATTCTGTCGTAATAATGATGTAGTCTTCCATCGCATCATCCATCATTGAAACAGTTAAAATACACTTTCCAACTCCGAAACCCCTAAACTGCGGAATGGTTTCGATGGCTCCTAATTCAATCATATTTTCAATTTTTCCTTCTGACCATCGTTCAAGTGGATCGGGGTACAAAAAGGTGGCATAGCCAACAATGGTTTGACCATCTCTTGCAATAATAATCCTTCCCTCAGGTAAACCGGCAATTTCAATTAATGCTTGATGTTGTTTTTCGGGGGGACGGAACGCAACTAAATCATTGTGAAATTCATATTCTGCCAGTTTCTCCGCAGAAACAGGGCCTTCAATAATAAGATCACCGGCAGGGGTTACAAGGTTTATAGAATAATAGGTTTTTTTGTGTTCCAAGGAAATATTCACCGCCTATATCACTCCTTTGTAGAGGTTGTTTCCGTGTCGGAAATTGCACTGTACAGGATGGATGTTCTAGTCATATTATACACAATATTGAAACAATATAACGCCTTCTTTTTGAATAATTTCAGATAATGGAAATTTTTTTGTAATTAAATATTTTAAAAATTGAGAAAATTATCAATATATACTATAATAGATTTTGAAATAGCGGCTCTGTTATACTCAAACGTTGGAAATTGCTCTTAAATTAGCAAATTGGCATACTGAGTTAGTTTCTTAAAATAGACAATATGTCTTTTTGTGCAGATAAATAGAATTTATCCAATATTCAACTACATAGTTTAACAAGGCCGAATTTATCTACATGGGGAGGAATAAATAAATGGAATTAAAAACATTATCACCTTCAACTGGAGATTACAACTTAAGAGATTATGATGAAACTTATCGGAATTTTGACTGGAAAGAAACAGAAGAAGCCTTTTCCTGGTATGATACAGGAGAGGTCAATATCGCCTATGAAGCGATTGACAGACATGCTGAAAGCTATCGAAAAAACAAAGTAGCATTATATTATCAGGATGCCAGCCGCAAAGAAAAGTATACGTTCAAAGAAATGAAGGACCTTTCTAATAAAGCCGGCAATGTTTTAAAAGAATATGGAAACGTAGTAAAAGGAGACCGAGTATTTGTTTTCATGCCGCGCTCGCCGGAATTGTATTTTGCTGTATTAGGGGCAATTAAGCTGGGGGCAATTGTAGGGCCGCTATTTGAGGCTTTTATGGAAGGGGCAGTACGTGACCGCCTTGAAGATAGTGAGGCAAAGGTAATTATTACAACGAAAGAATTATTAAACCGTGTACCGGTTGATGAACTGCCTGCATTAAAGCATGTTTTTATCGTTGGTGATGATGTAGAAGAAAATGATACCATTCTCGATTTTAACAAAAAATTAAAGGATGCAAGCAATAAGCTTGAGATTGAATGGGTTCAACGGTCAGATGGATTTATCCTCCACTATACATCTGGCTCTACTGGAAAGCCAAAAGGGGTTTTACATATTCATAATGCGATGGTACAGCAGTACCAGACAGCAAAGTGGGTTTTGGATTTGAAGGACGATGATGTTTATTGGTGCACAGCTGATCCAGGCTGGGTAACAGGAACAGCATACGGTATTTTCGGTCCATGGCTGACAGGGACGTCCAATGTTATTGTCGGAGGCCGCTTTAGTCCTGATCTATGGTATCAAATGCTTGAAGAATATGGTGTGACGGTATGGTATAGCGCTCCGACAGCTTTCCGTATGTTAATGGGTGCGGGAAATGAAGTTGTCAAACGCTATGATCTCTCAAGCCTGCGTCATATTCTAAGTGTCGGCGAACCATTAAATCCGGAAGTTGTTCGCTGGGGGAAAGAAGTCTTTGATTTGCGGATACATGATTCATGGTGGATGACAGAAACAGGTGCCCAGTTGATCTGCAATTATCCTTGCATGGAATTAAAGCCGGGCTCCATGGGGAAACCGATTCCTGGTGTCGAAGCGGCGATCGTCGATGACCAAGGGAATGAACTGCCGCCATATCGTATGGGCAACTTGGCTATACGTAAGGGCTGGCCGGCAATGATGCATGCAATCTGGAATAATCAAGAAAAGTATGAATCCTATTTCATGCCTGGCGATTGGTATGTATCCGGAGATTCTGCCTATATGGATGAAGATGGATATTTCTGGTTCCAAGGAAGAGTCGACGATGTAATCATGACCGCTGGCGAACGGGTAGGCCCATTTGAAGTAGAAAGCAAACTGCTTGAGCATCCAGCAGTAGCAGAGGCTGGGGTTATTGGCAAACCGGATCCGGTACGCGGTGAAATTATTAAGGCCTTTATTGCCTTACTTGATGGATATACTGCCTCTGATGAATTAATTGAAGACATCCGTCAGTTTGTAAAAACTGGACTTGCTGCTCATGCTGCTCCAAGGGAAATTGAATTCAGAGATAAATTACCTAAAACACGAAGCGGTAAAATTATGCGCCGTGTATTAAAAGCCTGGGAACTAAACTTACCGACAGGCGATCTTTCAACGATGGAAGATTAAGATAAGCTGTATAGAAAGAAGAAAGGCAGACCCTTTGGTATTTAACAGGGGTCTGCCTTTTCATTCTTAGTCTTAATTAGCTTTAGCTATATTTGTATTATTATTGTTGGTACTGCTATTCTAATTTGTTTTGTCTCTTTGGTTGGGAGACTATGAATTCGTACTGCTCGATTGAGCATTCGTGTTTCCTGCCTCTGGATCCTGAGAGTCTGGCTGCTGTTCAGGGACGTCTGCTGCTGTATCCGGTGCAGGTTGAACTGGCTGTTCTCCTTCATCAGATATTTCAGGCTCAGGAGGCGGTTCCATGTTTGCAGTATTTGACGGCGGCGACTCCTGACCCGCCACATCAACGGCTGTAACATAGTATGAACCATTTCCAACCGGGTAGGAAAGTGCTGAGCCTGCCTTAATGCTGGCTACTTTATTGCCGCCATTGTATATACGGTAACCGACAATATCATTTTCACCATTACTGCTCCAAACCAATGTATTTCCAGATTGAGAAACGGAAACAGGAGACGGTACTTTTCCATTTTCGGAAAGCTTAGCAGTTGGAACGAGAGCATTAGCTAGCTGACTGTTTTTAGAAGACAAGACACTTAGATCAATTCGAACACCAAATATTTTTTGCATATACTCAGGGTCCAATACTAATCCTGTTTCTGCAAATTCGGCAGGTGTTGAATCCAATGCCATATATTTCGTATCACCAATCGTGACAACCTTGCCGCTCATTAAACTGTCGTCCCCTTTTCTTGGAACGAATTTTGCATTAAATAGATCTGTTTTAACCAGTCCTGCCTTTGCACATGCATCAGATGGCAAATAACCGGAAATACCGCAAAATGAACGGGTTACAATGCCTGGAGGTCTTTGGACACTCTCCGCGGGATCAACCAATTCAGGTGCAAGATCGTACACAGCATTCATTAAATCGGCCCACAGATAAATATTTCTAATGCCGTAGTTTAATCCTTTATAGCGATTTTCCAACGGTTTTGGTGTATCGTATCCATTCCACACCCCAAATGAGACATTCGGATTCGTGGCAACAAACCAGGAGTCTTTGTAATCTTGACTCGTTCCCGTCTTGCCGGCCCAGTCTGAGCGGAATTTCAATCTGCCATTTAATGAGGCTGCTGTTCCGCCGCTAATAACGTCTCTTAACATATCATAGGTTAAGTAAGAGGTTTGCGGACTAAAGACAGGGACAGGTTTGATTTCATGCTGATAAATAATGTTGCCTTCTTTATCCGTGATTTTTTCAATCATATAGGCATCGATAAACTGACCGCCATTGGCAAATGTTCCAAAGGCATTCGTATTTTCTTCAACCGTCACCCCATTTGTCAATCCGCCTAATGCGGTAGAACGGTTTGTAAAATCATCTTCTGTTAGAGAAGTAAAGCCCATTTTCTTCAAGTATTCTGCCGGTCTATGATTCAAAATATCCACATAGGCTTTAACGGCAGGGATATTGGCTGATTTTCTTAACGCATCGCGCGCTGTTAACAGCCCGCTGTAGCCGCCGCCATAGTTTTGCGGCCAAACCCGGCTCGAGCCTGGGTTTAATCTCATCGGGACATCCGGAAGGACGCTGCCGGGAGCAATCGTGCCAAGCTCCATAGCAGGAGCATAAACAAGAAGCGGCTTCATCGTTGAACCATTTGAGCGTTTCGAATTCGTTGCATGATTCGTCTGTTCTAAATGATAATCTCTTCCTCCGACAAAGCTGATGATTTTTCCAGTTTTATTTTCAATTAACATGGCGCCGAGTTCAACAGGTTCCACTTCCGTTTTCGTCTCGTTTGTTTCCGGATCTGTTATCGTTAGGGAACGATCAGAACCGTAATAAGGGAAGTTTTGCGCAACCTCCTGCATTCGGTCATAAATCACTTGATTGATGGTGCTGTGGATTTTGTAACCGCCCTGGCGAATATCCCGGTCAGCCAGGGTCATGTATTTCTCTCGCAACATACCATCCTTTTCCAAATCCTCCTCACTAAATCCGTCCTTTTTAGCGAGAACAACGGACATGACTTCGGTTGCCCGATCTTCAATTTCAAATGTTACCCATGGATATTGTTCAACAGGATTTTCATGCACCGTACTGAAATCTTTTGTTACATCATAAGCAAATGCTTCATCATATTCCTTTTTGCTTTTTTTTCCATCCGGATACATTCTGTTCAAAACCGTTTTCATCCGTGAAATCCCCGGCTCAAGATTTTGCTTGATTTCTCCATTATTTGTATAAGGAGTATAACCAAAGGGGCTTTGCGGAAGTCCGGCTATAAAAGCTGCCTGAGGAAGGTTAACTTCATTGGCATTCATGCCGAAGATCCCTTTTGCAGCTGCTTGAACACCGGCAATATTCCGCCCCGATGAGTTCCGTCCAAAGGTTGAAACGTTTAAATAGGCTTCAAGAATTTCGTCCTTTTTAAAGAATTTTTCCAAGCGGACAGCAAGTAAGATTTCCTTTGCTTTGCGTTCAAATGATACTTCATTGGTTAAGATTTGATTTTTGATGAGCTGCTGCGTAAGCGTACTTCCCCCTGATTGTACACTTGCATTTGTAACCTCTTGATAGAGGGCACGCCCAATTGATTTTGGTACAATTCCTTTATGTTCGTAAAAAAACTTATCTTCGGTAGCGATGACCGCATTGATGAGATGTGGTGACACATCTTTCAACTTGATTTCTTCTCTTTCCAGGTCCGTGTATAGTTTGCCTAAATACACGTCATTGGCAAAATATAACTCAGATGTTTCCTCATAACTGTAAATATCCTTTTTCATACTTTCATAGGAGCGGACAGGTTCGTCCTTTACGAGTGAAGCAAAATAGCCTGCACCCAACCCTCCAGCAAAGGATATTCCAAGAATAATTAAAAGAATGAAGAGAAGGCTAAGATTCCAGATAACCTGCAAAGTAATACGTGTTTTCTTTGCGCTTTTTTTCGTACGCAGATTATGAATAATTGATTTTATTTTATTATTTCGTTTACCTTTTTCTTCTTTCATAAATCCTCCCTCCTGAAATCCCATATATTATAGCATAAACGGGGGAGGGAATTGATAAGTCTGTCGAATTTTCACTAATTTCCCTGCTTT
>CALGSR010000489.1 GCA_937902115.1 uncultured Bacillus sp.
GAATGAAGATGCTGGAGCGCATGAGGTAAAAACGACCATATCCAGAATGATTGATACAGAAAATAAATTAAAACCTTTGTCTGATCAGGAATTAGTTCGTTTATTACAGGAAAAAAGCGGTATAATAATATCCAGAAGAACGATTGCGAAATATCGTGATCAATTAGGGATTCCTTCTTCTACAAAAAGAAAAAGGTTTGGTTAACTTCATTCAGCAGAAGTCTCCCACTTCTATAAGTGGTGAGATGAATGCAATCTTTTGTCCATTCAGTGGGGATTCAACCCCCGGGTGAATGAAGTTAAAGCCTCCGGCGAGTCTAGCGATTTTTTAAGGGTAATTTCTCGAGCGAGCTCGAGAAAAATCCGGACGCAAATTCGACGGGCGAATTTGATTTGGGGTGAGGAAAACGAAGTCAACTGTCGTATTATACACAAGACATGGCTGTCATTTATGTGAGACAGCAAAAGATGTACTAATGAAATTGAAACAGGACTGTGAGTTTGATTATGAAGAACGAGATATTAGTTTAAATGATGACTGGACAGAAAGATATGGTTTAATGATTCCGGTTGTTGAGATTGATGGGAAAGAAGTCCAGTATGGACAGGTTAATAGAAATGTCATATATGAAACGCTTACAAAAAAATAATGGGTATTTTAGACTTGAAATAGTAAATAATCCCTGTTACTATAATGGTGCAGGGGAAATTTTTTTGAATCATGCGGGACATTAAATGTCTAACCGGGACATAAAACGACCAATAAAAGGAGTCGCAAAAAAATGAAATCAGTAATAAAGGTTCAAAAAAAATTATTACCGGACCTGCTTGAAGTTATGCAAAAACGGTATCAAATTCTTCAATTCATCGGATCAATGGAACCGGTTGGAAGAAGAAGCCTCGCCATCCAGCTCGGATTAACTGAACGAGTATTGCGCAGTGAAGTAGATTTCTTAAAAAAGCAGAATCTGCTGTACAGTACCACATCCGGAATGAGCCTAACAAATGAAGGAAAGGACCTATTACTAGAACTTCATTTTATGATGCGGGAGATTTCAGGAATTGATCAATTAGAGGCTGAACTGCAAAAACGGCTGCAAATTAAAAAAGTAATCATTGTTTCCGGGGACAGCGATGAACAACCATGGGTCAAAAACGAAATCGGCAAGGCGTGTGTTTCGTGCATAACGGACAACCTGCAGGGGAAAAATATCATTGCCGTTACCGGGGGTTCGACAATGGCATCTGTTGCAGAGATGATGGCGCCACTAGCTGGAAAAGATGAGATTTTATTTGTCCCGGCACGTGGAGGACTTGGAGAAGATGTTCATAATCAGGCCAACACGATTTGTTCGAAAATGGCCGAACAAACAGGTGCAAAGCACCGGGTTCTATACGTTCCAGATCAGGTGAGCACTGAATTATACCAATCCATGATCAAGGACCCTGAAATTCATGAAGTGTTGTCTTTAATTCAATCTGCGAGCATGGTTTTACATGGCATAGGAGACGCTATAACAATGGCGGAGCGGAGAAAAACAAGCAGTGAAATTATGACACAGCTTAAAGATTCTCGTGCTGCAGGGGAGGCCTTTGGCTATTACTTCAATGAAGATGGTGAAGTGGTCTATAAGGTGCAAACAATCGGTCTCCAATTAGATGACTTAACAAATGCAGAGCATATCATTGCCGTAGCCGGCGGTTCTTCAAAGGCACAAGCAATACATGCTTATCTGAAACAAGCTCCAAAATCAACGATATTAATCACTGATGAAGGAGCGGCAAAACAATTGTTATAAAGGGAATCCCTTTTAAATAAAATAATCCTGAATCCTTAAGGAGGAAATTTAACATGGCAGCAAAAGTTGGAATTAATGGTTTTGGTAGAATTGGACGTAATGTACTCCGTGCAGCAATAAATAATCCTGATTTTGATATCGTAGCAGTGAATGACTTAACAGACGCAAATATGCTTGCTCATCTTTTAAAATATGATTCCGTACATGGTGTATTAGACGCCGAAGTAACAGTGGACGGCAATAACCTTATTGTAAATGGAAAAACGATTACAGTTAAAGCAGAACGCGACCCGGCAAATATCGGCTGGGGAGAAATGGGTGTTGAAGTCGTTGTTGAATCAACAGGGCGCTTCACAAAACGTGACGATGCAGCAAAACACTTAGAAGCAGGCGCAAAGAAGGTCGTTATTTCTGCACCGGGAAATAATGAAGACATTACGATCGTAATGGGTGTGAACGAAGAGAAATACGAGCCGGCTAACCACCATGTCCTTTCAAATGCTTCTTGTACAACAAACTGCTTAGCACCATTTGCAAAGGTACTGCAAAATACATTTGGTATTAAACGTGGAATGATGACTACGATTCACTCTTATACAAATGACCAACAAATCTTAGATTTACCGCATAAAGATTACCGTCGCGCCCGTGCAGCAGCGGAAAATATGATCCCAACAACAACTGGGGCAGCAAAAGCTGTTGCGTTAGTATTGCCGGAACTAAAAGGAAAATTAAATGGGATGGCTGTACGTGTACCAACGCCAAACGTTTCATTAGTTGATTTAGTCGTTGAACTGGAAAAAGAAACGACAGCTGAAGAAGTAAATGGAGCGCTAAAAGCAGCGGCAGAAGGCGAATTAAAAGGGATCCTAGCATACACTGACTTGCCACTTGTTTCTAAAGACTATAATGGAACTACTGTTTCATCAACTGTTGATGGGTTATCCACAATGGTCATGGAAGGCAATTTAGTAAAAGTAATCTCTTGGTATGACAACGAAATCGGCTACTCAAACCGTGTCGTTGATTTAGTACAATATATTGCATCAAAGGGACTATAAAACTTAATTATATTTTTAACTGAAAAATATTGGATTATCTTCCAACTTACGACTATAATGTAAAATGGGAAACAGGGGAGAGGGGGTACAAGCCCCGCTCCTTTTTGTGCGGATAAAGAATATAATAACCAGAAAAGTCGTTATTTTCTTCTGCTTTAGCTATTTGTGAAATGGTTTCAAGTGTGATGGTTTAAGCAAGACTATCACAGGCATACTACATCACGAAGGCGGATTTTTTTGCAAAACATGGAGAAAAAACTGCTTGATACAACAGCTTCTAAAGGAGGACCTCTCGTTGAATAAAAAAAGCGTAAGAGATGTTGATTTTAAGGGAAAACGAGTTTTTTGCCGCGTTGATTTTAACGTACCAATGCAGGATGGACAAATCACAGATGAAACCCGGATACGTGCAGCCTTACCAACGATTCAATATTTACAGGAGCAAGGTGCAAAAGTAATCTTGGCGAGCCATCTTGGTCGTCCAAAGGGACAAGTTGTCGAGGAAATGCGCTTGACCCCGGTAGCGAAACGCCTGTCTGAAGTTTTAGGCACAGAAGTGAAAAAAACGGATGAAGCCTATGGTGACGCTGTTAAAGCGATTATTTCAGACATGAAAGAAGGCGATGTTCTGCTTCTTGAAAATGTTCGTTTTTACCCGGGAGAAGAGAAAAATGATCCTGAATTAGCACAAGCATTTGCCGAATTAGCAGATATTTATGTCAATGATGCTTTCGGTGCTGCTCACCGTGCACATGCATCGACAGAAGGAATTGCGCACCATCTTCCTGCGGTTTCCGGATTATTAATGGAAAAGGAATTGGAAGTGATCGGTAAGGCACTTTCTAACCCGGAACGCCCGTTTACTGCTATTATCGGGGGAGCAAAGGTAAAAGATAAAATTGATGTTATTGATAATCTTTTGGAAAAGGTTGATAATCTAATTATTGGCGGGGGTCTGGCCTATACATTTATTAAAGCGCAAGGCCATGAAATTGGAAAATCCCTGCTAGAGGTAGATAAAATCGACTTAGCTAATTCATTTATAGAAAAAGCAAAAGCAAAGGGTGTAAATTTTTATATGCCGATTGACTCTGTAGTGGCAGATGAATTTTCTCCTGATGCGAAGACCAATGTAGTTTCAATTAATGAAATACCAGCTGAGTGGCAGGCACTTGATATTGGGCCGAAAACAGCGGAACTATATCGTGATGTCATTCAAAAATCAAAACTTGTTATTTGGAACGGTCCGATGGGCGTTTTCGAAATGGATAAGTTTGCAAATGGAACAAAAACGGTTGCTGAAAGCTTAGCAGAAGCAAACGATACATACTCGATCATTGGCGGCGGAGATTCTGCAGCGGCGGTTGAAAAGTTCCATCTGGCTGACAAAATGAGCCATATTTCTACAGGCGGCGGCGCTTCGTTAGAATTTATGGAAGGTAAGCAATTGCCTGGCGTAGTCGCCCTAAATGATCGATAATTTTTTTAAAGTGTAATTGAGTATTAAAAGACTCTCATAGACATACTTCAATGGAAAATCCTTCAGAGAGGCTTGAAAGGAAGTTTTATTATGAGGAAACCAATTATCGCAGCAAACTGGAAAATGCATAAGACTCTTTCTGAAGCGAAAACCTTTATGGAAGAAATCAAAAATTCTATTCCATCTCGCGAACAGGTCGAGACCGTTGTTTGTCCTCCTGCCTTGTTTCTCGAAAGTCTCGTCTCTCTAGCTAAAGGGACAAAGGTAGGAATTGGCGCACAAAATATGCATTTTGCGGAAAAAGGGGCCTTTACTGGGGAAATTAGCCCTGCTGCATTAGAGGATCTTGGAGTACAATATGTCATTATTGGTCATTCAGAACGACGACAAATGTTTAATGAAACAGATGAAGCTGTGAATAAAAAAATTGCAGCAGCATTTAAACACCATTTGCTTCCAATTGTTTGTGTTGGTGAAACATTAGAGCAGCGTGAAAGCGGCATAACTAATCAGTTTGTCGCCGGCCAGGTTGAAAAAGCATTGGCTGGGCTGACAGCTGAGCAAGTAAAGCAAGTTGTTATTGCTTATGAACCGATTTGGGCGATTGGAACTGGTAAATCCTCGACATCACAGGATGCCAATGAAGTTTGCGCCCAAATTCGTTCGGTTGTTGCCAGCCAATTTTCTATTGATACTGCAGCAGCGGTTCGGATTCAATATGGTGGAAGTGTAAAACCGGAAAATATCAAGGAATATTTAGCGCAGCCAGACATCGACGGCGCTTTAGTCGGCGGTGCCAGTCTGGAATCAGCATCATTCCTTCAATTAGTGGGGGCAGGAAAGAAATGAGTAAATCACCAAAAGCATTGATTATATTAGATGGTTTTGGGTGCAGAGATGAAGTAAAAGGTAATGCTGTAGCCCAAGCCAAAAAACCAAATATCGATCGTCTATGGAATGAATTTCCTCACAGTCATCTATTGGCTTCAGGGGAAGCAGTAGGACTTCCGGACGGTCAAATGGGAAATTCAGAAGTCGGTCACATGAATATCGGAGCCGGCCGTATCGTCTATCAAAACTTCACAAGAGTAAATATTGCGATTCGTGAAGGAGAATTTGAAAAAAACGAAACCTTTTTATCCGCTGTTGATCATGTGAAAAAACATGATTCCAGCCTGCATTTATTTGGCTTGCTTTCAGACGGAGGCGTACATAGTCATATTACTCATATGTATGCCCTATTGCGTATGGCAGCTGACCACGGGTTGAAAAAGGTCTATGTGCATGGATTTTTAGACGGCCGTGACGTAGGTCCGCAAACAGCAGAAATTTACATTAAAGATACATTGGAAAAAATGAAGGAATACGGTGTTGGAGAATTTGCCACGATTTCCGGACGTTACTATTCAATGGATAGGGATAAACGCTGGGAGCGCGTGGAAAAATGCTACCGTGCCATGGTTTATGGTGAAGGTCCATCATACACCAATCCGCTTGATGTCGTGACAGACAGCTATGAACATGAAATTTATGATGAGTTCGTTTTGCCATCTGTCGTTACAAAGGAAAATGGTGAACCGGCAGCAACGATTCAGGATAATGACGCGGTTATTTTCTATAACTTCCGTCCTGATCGTGCGATCCAAATTTCAAATACATTTACAAATGAAGATTTCCGTTCCTTTGACAGAGGTGAAAAGCATCCGAAAGGGTTGTTCTTCGTTTGCTTAACTCATTTCAGCGAGTCAGTTGACGGTTATGTTGCCTTTAAACCGACAAGCCTTGATAACACATTTGGTGAAATCATGGCACAGAACAACTTAAAGCAGCTGCGTATTGCGGAAACTGAGAAATATCCGCATGTTACCTTCTTTTTTAATGGCGGTCGCGAGGAACCATTCCCTGGCGAAGAGCGTATTCTCATTAACTCACCAAAGGTCGCGACATATGATCTGCAGCCGGAAATGAGTGCCTATGAAGTAACGGAAGCACTTATAAAGGAAATTGCAGCAGATAAGCATGATGTGATTATTTTAAACTTTGCCAACCCTGATATGGTTGGACACTCAGGTATGCTGGAACCAACAATCAAAGCGATTGAAACAGTTGACGAGTGTCTTGGTAAAGTAGTTGATGCTATTCTGGCTAAAGGCGGGGAAGCGATTATTACAGCTGACCACGGAAATGCCGATGAAGTGATTACGATGGAAGACAAACCAATGACCGCTCATACAACAAACCCAGTACCGGTCATTGTAACAAAGCCAAATATCGAATTGCGTAATGACGGAATCCTTGCTGACCTGGCGCCAACATTGCTCCACATGCTTGGCCTGGAAAAACCAGCTGAAATGACAGGAACCTCCATCATCAAATAACAAACCCGGTGCCAGACACCGCAAAAAGACAAATGTTCATATATGGTGCCTGGCACCGCAAAAAGACATTTGTCCATATCCAAGGGACAAATGTTCGAACTGTGGTTTCAGGTACCATTATAATAAAAAGTTCATATAGAAAAAGGAGAGATTTTTAATGCCTTATATCCAACACGTTTATGCACGCGAAGTTCTTGATTCCCGTGGTAATCCAACAGTAGAAGTTGAAGTATTAACAGAGTCCGGATTTTTTGGCCGTGCTTTAGTTCCATCCGGTGCATCTACTGGAGAATATGAAGCAGTGGAACTTCGTGATGGAGACAAATCACGTTACCTTGGTAAAGGTGTTTTAAAGGCTGTTGAAAACGTGAACGAAGTGATTGCTGAAGAAGTAATCGGCATGGACGTAACAGACCAAATCGCGATCGACCGTGCGATGATTGACCTTGATGGTACAGATAACAAAGGCAAGCTTGGCGCTAACGCAATCCTTGGTGTTTCTATGGCCGTAGCACATGCTGCAGCAGATTCTGTCGGTCTTCCATTATACCGTTACTTCGGCGGAGTGAACGCAAAACAGCTTCCAACTCCAATGATGAACATCATCAACGGTGGATCTCACGCAGATAACAACGTTGATTTCCAAGAGTTTATGATTCTTCCTGTAGGGGCTCCTACATTCAAAGAAGCTTTACGTATGGGTGCGGAAGTATTCCATTCATTGAAAAAGGTTCTTTCAGGTAAAGGCTTAAACACTGCAGTTGGTGACGAAGGTGGTTTTGCACCAAACCTTGGTTCTAACCGTGAAGCATTAGAAGTTATCATCGAAGCAATCAAAGCAGCAGGTTATGAGCCTGGTAAAGATGTATACTTAGGTATGGACGTTGCTTCTTCTGAGTTCTTCAACAAAGAAACAGGCAAATACGATCTTGCTGGTGAAGGCCGCACAGGCTTAACTTCTGAAGAAATGGTTGCTTTCTATGAAGAGCTTTGCAACGAATTCCCGATCATCTCAATCGAAGATGGTTTAGATGAAAACGACTGGGAAGGCCACAAGCTTTTAACAGACCGTCTTGGTAAAAAAGTTCAACTTGTCGGTGATGACCTATTCGTTACTAACACGAAGAAACTTGCTCAAGGGATCGAACAAGGTGTTGGCAACTCCATCCTAATCAAAGTAAACCAAATCGGTACATTAACTGAAACATTTGATGCGATTGAAATGGCTAAACGCGCAGGCTACACAGCTGTTGTTTCCCACCGCTCCGGTGAAACAGAAGATGCAACAATCGCTGACATTGCTGTTGCAACAAACGCAGGCCAAATCAAAACAGGTTCAATGTCTCGTACAGACCGTATTGCTAAATACAACCAACTTCTTCGCATCGAAGACGAACTTGGCGATTTAGCGGTATATGCCGGTTTACAATCTTTCTATAACTTGAAAAAATAATTCCCATTCTTTGTCCAGACGGCGAATTTTGTCGTCGGACTAAGAAAGCGATGATGACGTAAATTAGATAGAAAACTCCTCCTATTCTACATGGTTAGGGGGAGTTTCTTTGTAAAAATATTTCTATTTATTTTTTTAAAAAAAGAGTCAAACTTCATTTTTACCCTCGAAAAAGTAGTTTAAAATGAAAATTCGGAGCCATATCTTGCACTAAATGATTCATATCCCCATGGAATTTGAAGTTTGCCCTTTTGCATATTATGCAGCTTTGTAATACGCTCTAGTAAAAAAGGTGTGTGGAGTATGCAGATAAATGTTCTTTCCGATGGATTTTACGTTGTAAAAACAAGAGATCGAATCGGAGGCACGCTTAGTACGGATCTATATGAACTGGAAAACGGAATTTTTCAGGCATTTTCTCATTATATGAGGGACCTCGATGAGGAAACAATCGGTTTTGCAGAAAGTTTCTATGCCAAAGAAGCGATCCGCCTTTCGAGAAGGGACTTAAGAACAAAGTGCAGTCGCAAGGATGAATAACTTTTAGGAATATTTTTTCTCATGGCTTGTCTATATTATAAGAAAGTGTTTGTATCAGACGAAAAAGTATGCTACATTAAAAATAATGTAAAAGTGCGTTTAGGAGGCTTTCTTCATGTTACATACTATTTTGTTAGTTTTATTAGTAATTGTATCGCTTGCGCTGATTGCAGTTGTTCTTCTTCAATCAGGGAAAAGTGCCGGTTTATCAGGTGCTATTTCAGGGGGAGCAGAGCAATTATTTGGTAAACAAAAAGCTCGAGGACTTGATCTCGTTCTTCATCGAATGACGGTTGTCTTATCTGTATTGTTTTTTGTATTAACAATAGCGGTTACCTACTCTCAACTTTAATAAAGTAGAGCCTGGCCAAACAAGGTCAGGCTTTTTACATATTTGTTTGAATTACTATTGTACCGCATTTTTGCAGATAATAAGGAGAGAGAATTCAGTCAGACAGAGAAAAAGGGGTTAAATAAATGAAAATTGTAGCACCTAAACCATTTACAATCGGAGAGGGAAAAAGGGCGGTTCTACTGCTCCACGGATTAACCGGCCATACCGCCGATGTGCGCATGCTAGGTCGCTTCCTTGAAAAAAAAGGCTATACCTGCCATGCACCGCTGTACAAAGGACATGGGGTGCCGCCGGAGGAACTTGTTCAAACGGGTCCTGAAGATTGGTGGAAGGATGTAATGGATGGATATGAATTTTTGAAAAATAAAGGGCACCATGAAATCGCCGTTGCCGGGCTTTCGCTTGGAGGGGTATTCTCACTCAAATTAGGATACAATGTACCTGTTAAGGGAATTATCCCCATGTGTGCGCCGGCCTATATGAAGAGCGAAGAAGTGTTGTATGAAGGAATCCTTGAATTTGCCCGCGAATATAAGAAGAATGAAGGAAAAACAGAGGAACAAATAAACCAGGAAATGGCAGCATTCCAAAAAACACCGCTGCGAATGTTAAAGGAAATGCAGAAATTAACGGAAGGAGTCCGAAACTCAATCGATTTAATCTATGCGCCTCTGTTTATTGTTCAAGCGCGTCATGATCATATGGTTCATCCAAACAGTGCAGATATTTTCTATCAAGAAGCACAGTCGGAAATAAAAGAAATCAAGTGGTATGAAAAATCGGGTCATATCATTACCCTTGATAAAGAAAAAAACCAATTACACGAAGATATTTATCAGTTTTTAGAAAAACTGGATTGGGAAGAATAAATCTCTAAAGGAGAGATTGCGATGGAAGATAAAATAAAAGGTTATATCGAACGGCTGCTTCTTTATATGAAGGAGGAGGCATACAAGCCGTTAACGGTACAAGAGCTTGAAACAGCTTTAGGGGTCGTTGATTCTGCTGATTTTAAGGACTTTGTCAAAGCTCTTGTACAAATGGAAGAAAAAGGTCAGGCCGTTCGGACGCGAAGCAACCGTTACGGTCTGCCGGAAAAAATGAATCTCGTAAAAGGAAAGCTGACAGGCCATGCAAAAGGGTTTGCCTTTGTCATTCCGGAAGAACCGGGGATGGATGACATTTTCATTCCGCCGCATGAAAAAAATAATGCGCTCCATGGGGATATTGTCCTTGCCCGTGTTTCCTCACAAGGATCAGGTCAGAGAAGAGAAGGGACAATTGTTCGGATTCTGGAGCGAGGATCTCAGCAAATTGTCGGCACCTACACAGAAAGCAAAAACTTTGGCTTCGTCATTCCCGATGATAAAAAATTCACCGGTGATATTTTTATCCCAAAAGCTGCTTCCAATGGGGCTGTCGAAGGTCATAAAGTGGTTGTTAAATTGACCGTTTATCCGGAAGGAAGAATGAGTGCTGAGGGAGAAGTTATTCAAATCCTTGGCCATAAAAACGACCCTGGCGTTGATATTCTATCGGTTATTCATAAACATGGACTGCCGCAGGAATTTCCTGAGGAGGTACTGCAGCAGGCAGTTGCGACCCCTGATACGATTGATGAAAGTGAACTAGTAAACCGCCGTGATCTGCGGGATGAAGTCATCGTAACGATCGACGGCGCAGATGCCAAGGATTTAGATGATGCGGTTACCGTATCGAAATTAGACAATGGAAATTACAAGCTGGGGGTTCATATCGCAGACGTCAGTTACTATGTACGTGAAGGATCAGCGATTGATGTGGAAGCAGCAGAGCGCGGAACGAGTGTTTACTTGGTCGATCGGGTTATTCCGATGATTCCACATCGTCTTTCAAACGGGATTTGTTCCTTAAATCCTAAAGTAGATCGTTTAACCTTGTCTTGTGAAATGGAAATCGATTCAGATGGTGTCGTAGTTAATCACGATATTTTTCAAAGTGTGATTAAAACAACGGAGAGAATGACCTATTCAGATGTGAATAAAATTTTAACTGAAAATGATGAGGAATTAATCCAGCGCTATGAACCGCTCGTTCCAATGTTTAAAATGATGGAAGAGTTGGCGCAGATTCTGCGCGATAAAAGGATGCACCGCGGAGCGATTGACTTTGATTTTAAAGAAGCGAAGGTTATTGTTGACGAAGACGGAAAGCCGCAAGACGTTGTCATCCGGGAACGTTCCGTCGGTGAGAAGTTAATCGAGGAATTCATGCTTGCTGCGAACGAAACGATTGCCGAGCATTTTAGCTGGCTTGAGGTTCCGTTTATTTACCGGATTCACGATGATCCGAAGGAAGACAAGCTGCGCCGTTTCTTCGAATTTATTACAAATTTCGGTTATATCGTAAAAGGAACAGCAAACTCAGTTCATCCGCGTGCCCTGCAGGGAATTATCGAAGAGGTGCAGGGAAAACCAGAGGAAATGGTGATTTCAACCGTCATGCTCCGCTCGATGCAACAGGCAAAATATGAGCCGGAAAATCTCGGTCACTTTGGATTGGCGACTGAATTTTACACCCACTTCACTTCTCCGATTCGCCGTTACCCTGATTTAATCGTTCATCGCTTAATCAGAACGTATTTAATCGAAGGAAAATTGGATGAAATAACGCGGGAAAAATGGAATGCTAAGCTTCCGGAAATTGCCGATCATTCATCTAAAATGGAACGCCGCTCCGTTGAGGCGGAAAGAGAAACAGATGAACTGAAAAAGGCCGAATTTATGGAAGATAAAATCGGTGAAGAATATGATGGTATTATCAGTTCTGTCACCAATTTTGGAATGTTTATCGAACTGCCGAACACGATTGAAGGACTTGTACATGTCAGCTATATGACCGATGATTATTACCGCTATGATGAAAGACATTTAGCGATGATTGGTGAACGGACCGGCCATGTCTTCCGCATCGGCGATGAAATTACCGTCCGCGTTGTTAAGGTGGATAAAGATGAACGCTCTATTGATTTTGAAATCGTTGGAATGAAGAATACTCGCAGGCGTGAACCGAATGATGGTGCAAAAGTTATTAAAACCGGCAGCTCTGAACGCAAGGCGCGTAAAGGTAAAGGTGAGCGTAATGAAGGCGGACGTAATCGAAATAAAACCGGTGATAGAAGCAAGAATGGGAAAAAGAAGACCCGGAACAAAAAGTTTTATGAGAATGCTCCAAAAGCAAAACGAAGAAGCAAAAAATGATATGTTCTGGAAAAGCACGGGAGTTATCGGCCCGTGCTTCTCCATTTCATTGTAAGTCGCACAGTTTTTTGTTAAAATAGTGCAGTAGAAAGTGGGGAAGTTCTATGCCAAAAGGTGCAGGTAAGGTTATTACACAAAATAAAAAAGCTCATCATGATTATTTTATTGAAGAAACGTATGAAGCAGGGATTGTTCTGCAAGGAACGGAAATTAAGTCGCTTCGTGCTGGCAGATGTAATTTAAAAGATTCTTATGCAAAAATCCTGAATGGGGAACTATTCTTAATTGGGATGCACATCAGCCCGTATGAGCAGGGAAATCGCTACAATCATGATCCGGAGCGGACAAGAAAGCTTTTACTCCATCGCAAGCAAATCAATAAACTGATTGGCGAAACAAAAGAGATTGGCTATTCGATTGTTCCATTAAAGATTTATTTGAAAAATGGTTATGCAAAAATCTTAATCGGTCTCGCAAAGGGTAAAAAGAAATATGATAAGCGCGAGGATTTAAAACAAAAAGAAGCGAAGCGCGATATTGAACGTGCCTTCCGTGATAGACAAAAGATGTAAATTTTAGAGTTGGCAAGTTATCCAACTGTTAACAATTGATCTTCGGTTGTTTTATGCTATAATAATAAATGTCAGCAGGAGTTGCTGATAAACAAGATTTAAGCTCGACCTTCGAGCATTCCAAACGTCAGCGGCATTGCCGCGAATCGAATAGGTGATTGGTTTCATCATCGATTTTCTATTATGGGGACGCTACGGATTCGACAGGGGTAGTTTGAGCTTAGGTTGCGAGTCGAGGGGATCGGCCTCGTTAAAACGTCAAAGCCTATAACTGGCAAACAACAAAACAATTTCGCTCTAGCTGCCTAATAAGCGCATAGAGTGGTTCCTCCCTCCATCGCCCATGTGGTAGGGTAAGGGACTCAACTTTAGTGGGCTACGCCGGATTCCACCGTCTGAGGAAAAAGGAAGAGAATAATCAGACTAGCTGCCCGGACGCCAGTCGGTAGGCAGATGGTGTCAGCGAAACGCTAATATATCGACTACACTCGTAGATGCTTAAGTGCCGATATCTTTGCACGTGGGTTCGATTAGTTATTAGTCGCCTTATGCGGTAACGTGTAAGTGAATAATCTGGCTTTATCGGTGAAACCTAAGTCGCACTTGCTGCGATAAGGCAATGCCGAGCAGTATGTGGAGTAATCCAACAGCTGTGTATCGACTTATAGGCTGCCAAACTATTTGGTAGTACTAGGATGCGAAATTCTGCCTGGAATCAGGTAAATATATGTTTCGCATAATACGCCAGGGGACCTGTATATAAAACAGGTTCAAGATATAGTCAGTGCCATATGAAAGTATGGAAGAGCACGTCCCACCGTCTCCACTACATAACTTAGTAGTGGTAAATACACTTACTAACAGACCTGTCAATCATGGCGGGTCTGTTTTTATTTTAGATTAAAAAAACCATCTTCAAATGCTATTTTTAGCTCCAGCTCTTCCGGTGTGTATTTCCCGTTCCGAACCGTGACTGCGTCATAATGGTCAAGTATCCATTGTGCACGCAGTCTTTTTTTTAGAAACTGGAAATATAAGTTAACCCAATGCCACATCAAGAATCATCATCAAGGCAAAACCAACCATTAAACTCATTGTAGCAAGATCCTTATTGCCTTTTTCTTGTGAGCTTGGAATCACTTCTTCCGCTACAACAAATATCATGGCTCCGGCGGCAAAGCTCAATGCATAAGGCAATAATGGTGCAAAAAATGCGACGGCAAATGCTCCAATGACTGCAGCAACCGGTTCGACCATCCCTGAAAATTGACCGTAGAAAAAACTTCTTCTGCGAGACAGCCCATCACCCCTTAAAGGCATTGAAACTGCCACACCCTCGGGAAAGTTTTGAATCCCGATTCCAAGGGCAAGGGTCAAGGCACCTGCTAAAGAAGCTTCCGTTCCCCCGTTTACGAGTGCACCGAAGGCAATTCCGACAGCTAACCCCTCTGGGATATTATGCAAGGTAATGGCAAGGACCAACAGTGTACTCCTTTTTCTTTTTTTAGGATTCACTCCTTCTGCTTGGCTAAGAGGAGTATTTGGATGGAGATGCGGCAGAACTTTATCAATTCCCCATAAAAAAGCCCCACCTAATAAAAATCCAAAGGCTGCCGGAAACCAAACTCCGATTCTGTTGTGCTCTGACAATTCGATAGCTGGTGCTAGTAAAGACCAGTAACTGGCTGCAATCATTACACCTCCGGCAAACCCTAACATACTATCTAATAATCGCTGGTTAATGGTTTTTGTTGCAAAAACCAGCGCAGCTCCAAACGCAGTCATTCCCCACGTAAATAAGGTGGCTATCAATGCTTGGGTGATTGGATTAAAATTTTGAAAAAAACTAATCAAAAGAAGGACTCCTTTTTTAACAAGAATTAAATTGGGTATAAAATGTTTACCTAAGGAAACATTTTAGCCTTAGGTAAAACATTAGTCAATTCATTAGCCTTACTTTCGTGAAATAAGGAGTATAAAGTTACAGTCTCTATTGATAACCATATTTAACGAACCGCTGCTTTACTAAACCTGTTATTTTTAGCACATAATTATTAATGAAACAAATAGCAGAGTTTTAATCATTTGTTCATAAATAGCCTTTATACTTAAAATGGAAGATTGGCATACTGATTGGAGTTAAAAGAATGAAATTAATAAGGTATTTGTTGAGTGGCTTCATGCTGTGTTTGGTGTCACTTATTGGATTTAGTAGTATCGCAATATTAGGGAAAGACCAGAAACTTATTCAGTTTGATCAAGAATTGATTTCATTTATACAAGGTTTTGAGTCGCCGACTTTAACTTTAATCATGAAATTTTTTACTCAAATGGGGTCCTTTCCTGCTGTGTTTGTCACGACTCTGTTTGTTTCCCTATTTCTCTATTTTGTCTTAAAGCATCGGATCGAGCTTATTTTGTTTATTTCTGTTGTGGCTGGAACACCGATTATTAATCAAGCCCTAAAACAATTTTTCCATCGACCTCGGCCAGATTTACACCGATTAATTGAAATCGGAGGCTATAGTTTTCCTAGTGGCCATGCCATGAATGCATTTGCCGTATACGGAATCATTGCTTTCTTGTTATGGCGTCATATCCCTTCCCGTTTAGGACGTACAATATTGATTTTGCTTAGCTGTGGATTTATCTTTATGATTGGTACAAGCCGAATTTATCTAGGTGTTCACTATCCAAGTGATATTATTGGAGGCTATTTCGCAAGTGGTTGTTGGGTCTCATTGGCTATTTGGTTTTTCCAAAGATATAAAGAGAAGCGTTAGCTAAGGGAGGTTATCTAAACCTCTCTTTTTGCCGTAGACTTAAAAAGTTGCGCGTGGTAAAATTCTCCATATAACAAATTAATTTACAGAATATTCGCAAATTGGGATATAAAACTTTTACAAGGCTGGCAAAATTGGTTGTATAAAATAAATTTTAGAGTATTAAATATTTTTGTCCTTAGGAAACATTTTAAAACGACTCAATATAATAAGAACAGAGTAAGCCGATTTTAAAATTATCTATCTAACGTTTTAAAAAAGGATTATTGTAAATGTCTTTCTTTGTATGGTTTTCGGCGTGATAAACAAAGAAGACTATGATTTCATCGTTAAAAAATATCAGCCCAGACACAATCGGTAAATTCAAACGGGATTTACTTAAATATAAATCTTCATTCTTGATTAAAACAAAAATAATTAGATGGAGGATTAAAACATGCAATTGTTCAAAAGCTTAAAACCGCTGTCTGACTGTACAAGGGGAGAGCTCTTTGTTATCGAAGAGATAAAACTAGAAGGGGTAATTAGAAGGAGATTATTAGATTTGGGGTTTGTCAAAGGTGCAGAAGTATTGGTTCTTCAAAGAAGTCCATTAGGAGATCCTGCGGCATTTCGGGTCAGTGGCACAACTGTAGCACTTCGGAATGAGGAAAGTTCAAAAATACTGGGTGAAGTGTTAGGAGGACTCTAAATGAAAGCATATCGAATTGCTCTTGCAGGTAACCCCAATACAGGGAAAAGTACATTATTCAATACCTTAACAGGATTAAAGCAGCATACAGGTAATTGGCCGGGAAAGACAGTCGTTCGTGCGGAAGGGAGCTTTCAACATCAGGGGCAAGAGTATCGGCTTATTGATTTACCCGGTACTTATTCTTTGTTTTCTAACTCAACGGATGAAGAAGTAGCAAGGGATTACATCGTATTTGAGAAACCTGATGTGACCCTTGTTGTGGTTGATGGAACATCAAT
The DNA here is from genome assembly GCA_937902115.1 of uncultured Bacillus sp. Lineage (GTDB taxonomy): Bacteria > Bacillota > Bacilli > Bacillales > Cytobacillaceae > Bacillus_BD. The sequence continues at coordinate 16,633 of CALGSR010000489.1, forward strand.
GGAACGAAATCTTAATTTAGCCCTTCAGGTTTTAGAGATGACCGATCATGTCATTATTTGTATTAATCTGATTGATGAAGCAGAGAAAAAAGGGATTATGATTGACGCAGAAAAACTAGCGTCTAAGCTTGGTGTTCCGGTTGTAAAGATATCGGCACGGAATAAACAAGGAATTGCTGCTTTGCTTGATACAATAGCTAGCTTCTTACGGGGCGATATCGAAACAAAAGCCTATCGACTGACATATCAGCCGGAAATCGAAGAACAAATTAATAAATTAGAACCTATCGTTAGAAAATTGCTGGGTGACGGATATCCATTAAGGTGGATGGCATTGAGACTTCTAGATGGAGATCATGCGTTACTAAAGAAGTTTCAGGAACAAATAAAAACCAAAGGAAGAGAGGTGAAGCAAAATGAATTCGGAAACGCCATTAATTCATAATTCATTAGAGAGTTTAATCAATGAGGGAAAGTCAAATATAAATACAGATATCAGGGATGATATTGTAAGCAGTATTTATGATGCAAGTAAATCATTATGTAATGAAGCAGTAAGTTTTCAGAAGGAAAAGTCCAACTGGTCGGATACATTGGATTCCATATTCACCTCCCGAATCTTTGGCTTTCCTATTATGCTGCTCATGCTTGGGTTCGTATTTTACGTGACGATTGCGGGGGCAAACGTGCCTTCTTCCATGATTGCTGAGGGCTTCGGCTGGGCGGAAGGAAAACTAACAGCGGGTTTTCAAGCTATCCATGCACCCCAGTGGCTGCATGGGGTTCTCGTTCTTGGGTTATTTAGGGGAACAGGCTGGGTGATAAGCGTCATGCTGCCGCCAATGGCAATCTTTTTTCCAATCTTCGCTTTACTGGAAAATTACGGTTACTTACCAAGAGTCGCCTTTAACATGGATCGTTTATTTAAACGGGCAGGCGGGCATGGAAAGCAATCACTTTCCATGGCAATGGGCTTTGGCTGTAACGCGGCAGCCATTATGTCTACGAGAATTATAGAATCACCAAGAGAGAGGATGCTGGCGATTCTAACTAATAACTTTGTTCCATGTAACGGAAGATGGCCAACACTGATTTTATTATCCTCTCTTTTCATGACAGCTGGTTTCGCCGGTGCAGAGGGCGCATTGGCAACAGCAGGTATATTGATGGGGTTTGTCCTTTTCGGAGTAGTCGTTACGTTAAGCGTATCCTGGGTGCTTTCTAAAACGGCTTTAAAAGGGATTCCCTCTCATTACACACTTGAGCTTCCTCCCTTTAGAAGACCAAAGATTATCAATACCATCGTAAGAGCAAGTATTGATAAAGCTTGGAATGTTTTAAAAAGAGCCGTCATAGTAGCAGCTCCGGCGGCCATTATCACATGGATTTTAGCTAATGTCTTTATTGGCGATACAAGTATATTAATGTATTTTGTTAACTTCCTCGATCCATTTGGAAAGGCTTTGGGATTAGATGGATTC
>CALGSR010000490.1 GCA_937902115.1 uncultured Bacillus sp.
CGGCATGGACCGGCCGACTCATGGAGAAGTCACTGTCTTAAACACAAAGGTCCCAAGCTTAAACATCCTGCAGCAGCTTGGCTATATGGCCCAGTCTGATGCCCTTTATCCCGAGTTGACAGGGAAAGAGAATCTCGCTTTCTTCGCCTCTCTCTTTGGCCTAAAAAAGGAAAAGCAGAAGGAACGGATCCATTATGCTTCCAGTCTCGTTGCTTTAAACGGCGATTTAGGGAAGAAGGTATCCGCCTATTCCGGCGGGATGAAGCGCCGCCTCTCACTTGCGATCGCCCTTGTGCAAGATCCGGAAATTCTCATTCTTGATGAACCAACTGTCGGCATTGATCCGGAACTGCGGGTCTCGATTTGGGATGAACTTTACCGCTTAAAAAATGCCGGTAAAACAATTGTAGTAACTACCCATGTCATGGATGAAGCGGAAAGATGCGACGGCCTTGCCATGGTGCGTGATGGAAAAATCCTAACTACTGGATCCCCGGCACAATTGAAAGAACAATACGGCATTAACAGTCTGGAAGAAGTATTTTTAAAAGCAGGGAGAGTGCAATCATGAGAATCCTATCGTTAGTCAAACGGATTACCCAGCAAATGGTGCGTGACAAACGGACACTTGCCTTAATGATGGTCGCCCCGCTGCTCATCTTAACGCTGATGCATTTTCTTTTTACATTAGATTCACCCCAACCGCGCATCGGTGTAGTCGGAGCAGATGATGCCTTAATCGAACAGCTCAAAGAGAATATGAAAGTGAAGGAATACAGCGAGCTCGCTAATGTTAAGCAAACGATGCTCGATGGAAAATTAGACGGAATGCTGCAAATCAACGAGAACAGCATCAAACTTACCGTCTTAAATGAGGATCCTTCCGCTGCAAAGGGCTTCCAAATTAAGGTGAAACAAATAATGGCAGCTCAAGCTTCGGAAAAACAAGCAGACATGCTGAAAAAACTGCCAGGGCCTGAAATGGCAGCGCCGAAAGCACTAGAAGTGGAAACCGGCTATATTTACGGTAACGAGGACACAACATTTTTTGATATACTAAGTCCCATACTAGTCGGATTCTTTGTCTTCTTCTTCGTCTTTCTGATTTCCGGTATTTCCTTGCTGCGGGAACGAACAACCGGCACCCTGGAACGGCTACTCGCAACACCGATAAAACGGCATGAGATTGTCTTTGGCTATTTGATCGGCTACGGGCTCTTCGCAGTCATTCAAACGATCATTGTTGTCTTTTATGCTGTCAAAGTATTAGATATTGTGCTCGTGGGTTCGATTTGGAACGTCATCCTCATTAATCTATTGCTCGCGCTTGTCGCTTTGTCCCTTGGCATTTTACTATCGGCTTTTGCCAACTCTGAATTTCAAATGATGCAGTTTATTCCCATTGCCATTATTCCGCAAATATTTTTCGCCGGAATTCTGCCTGTCGAAAATATGGATCAATGGCTGCAGGTGATTGCGCAATTGATGCCGATGTACTATGGCGGAGATGCCCTTGCTGAGGTCATGTATAAAGGATCCGGCCTCGGGGATATTGCCTCACAGCTCCTAATTCTTGTCGGTTTTTCCCTGTTGTTCATTGTCCTGAATATCTTTGCTCTGAAAAAATACCGAAAAGTATAACCCTGCATCAGGCCTTACGATTAAACAGAGAAAGGAGTACCTATGTCTAACAACCAAGAGACTTCCCTGGAACAACTATTTATGGATGATGATTCCTTAACTGAAAAACAGAAGAAAATTATTGTTGCCGCCATTGAATCCTTTTCAGAAAAAGGCTACGCCGCCACCTCTACGAATGAAATTGCGAAAAAAGCAGGCGTAGCAGAGGGAACGATTTTCCGTCATTACAAAACAAAAAAGGAGCTGCTCTTATCCATCACTGCACCGATGATGACAAAAATGATCGCCCCATTTGTCATCATGGACATCAATAAAGTATTGGGAAATGAGTTTGAGCATTTAGAGGATTTCCTGCGTGCAATGGTGAAAAATCGGATGGAATTTGTGCAAAATAATGCGCCACTCATAAAAATTCTGTTGCAGGAAATCCCCTTCCATCCTGATTTACGGAATCAATTCATCGAAAACATCGGGAAAAAAGTATATGCGCGCTTCATCGAACTAGTGAACTATTATCAGGATAAGGGAGAAATCATTGCGATGGATCCGACTAGTATTGTCAGACTTGTTGCATCTACCTTAATCGGATATGTCGCCGTTCACCAGCTGATGTCAGGGAATCCGGAATGGAATGCGGAAAAGGAACTGGAAAATACGATTCAATTTATAATGAACGGTTTAAAAAAGAGCTAATGCATCGGCATTAGCTCTTTTCATCTTCCATCTATTCTTTGCCTCTTTCCCACATCACACAACACTTTACAGCAAGCGAATGGTTAGAGACTTAAATGCTGCTTTAATTGTTGCAGATCCTGTTTGATTGGTGCCAGGGTAATGGATGACAAAAAGTTAATCCACTTTTCCATCGTAAGTTTATCCTGTTGCTTTCCAATTTCACCTTCAAGATGATCCAAGACTTCAAAGCTCTTCATGATTTTGCTGTTACGCACAGGCATTGTCTCTAGCTTCACTCTGATTGAATTTAATAATGTTCCCACTGTTTCTTTTTCATACATATTCGTCATGGAATCTTCCCCCTCACAAACGTCATCACAACATCGGGAACCCAGCCGAAAACAAGGTTCTTAAAATATATTATACCTAAGTATAGTGAACTTGTTCTAATCAAAAGACTCCATTTTTTAAAAAAATTTAAGCGTTTACTCGTATTTTTCACTTTTTTTTCATAATTAACTTGCCCGCATCATCATTCTGTATTTTTTCAATCTTATAGTACTTACTACAATGCAAAAAAAGAATACGTTAATGAAGGAACGCATTCTTTTTATTCGCACGAATTATTTCTCACTGTGGCGGAGAATTTCCTCCCCAATTTGCTCTCGATAGTTTTCAACAACGGAAAAGTCCGTAGCTGCTGAATAGATGGACTCCAGTTCATCATGCAGTGTTTTGGCCTCAGCCAAATGGCCAATGGCCTCAGCCATTTTTTCCTTATATAGGGCGCTGACTTCCGCAATTTGCTCGGCAAATAATTCATCTGTTCCCGCTTCAATAATTCCTTCATACATATCAATGATTTCATCATTATCACGGCTTGGGAAATATTCATGCGGCGCAGTGCTGTCAAAAATCGCCAATCCAAGCTCGCGGATAATAAGCATATCGAGACTATTCGGATCAAAACCGCAATAGTAAAGCTCTAGATCAAAGCCTCTTCTTTCGCCTTCCGCTGCTATTTTCTTCAGCATCGTCGATTTGCCGGAGCCGGGACGCCCCTTTATTAAATAACGCTTATGAACCCCCGATGTCAGACTTGGCACAAAGTCCACTGCCCCTTTAGAGGTTGCTGCACCAAGAAAACGGTGCCGGATATCCGATGTTTTCATTAGTACCATCTTTTTGTAAAAACCTTCAATGATATCGTCAGTAAGTGCGTTCGCTTTAGCAAAATCCATCTTTCTAATATAAATTTTCTCCCAGTCATCATGAACCTTGAGCGCTTCGGCAAAGGTTTCGTATGCTTGACGACAGCCATTGGTTATTTTCTCCGTTAACGCACTAATTTCAACCTTGCGCCTTGCAAGCTCCTCCGTATCCCAAGCCGTTCCTAGATTGACATATTCCTCAACAGCACCGGGGATTTTTGGCTCAATCACATGTGGAGCCGTTCCATCGACAATGCCAATGTTTAACTTTGGGATAATCATGCCGTCCAATGAATCGGGATCCAACGAACAATGGATAAGCTGCACATCATAGCCTTCCTTCAGCCACATATCCCCAATTTCTTTCATCAATGTAGATTTTCCGCTTCCAGGTCCGCCTTTTAAAATAAACACCCGCTCCAGCCCCCGAAGACTGGAATCAAATAAACTGTAGTATCCGCGTGCGGTATTTCCACCGGCAAAGTAATGCAGCATCTCATCTGCCAAGAGTAACACTTCCCTTCTCTGTTATTCCCGTCTTTTCCCTTTACCATATGCGGGAAGCGAACAATGGGTGAAAGCCTAGTACAGAGAACAGCTAAGTGTATGCTTGAATGCAGAAAATGCCGCAGCTCCCTATGGCTGCGGCTCGATAAAACTCTTATTCCCCAACTTTTACAACATCTGTTATGACAGCTGCGACAACCTCTTGCAGTTGGTTTGGACTGATTTCAATTTGAACGCCAATTTTCCCGCCGCTGACCACCACTTTTTCCAGTTCCTTGGCACTGCTATGAATATAGGTCGGGTATAGTTTTTTCATCCCGATTGGAGAACAGCCGCCGCGGATGTAGCCGGTATGCTTTTGAATATCTTTTACCGCGATCATCTCAACCTTCTTTTCCCCTGCCGCCTTGGCAGCTTTTTTTAAATCTAGTTCTTCCTGTACTGGAATGACAAAGACATAGATTGCTTTACTCGTCCCCTGTGCCACAAGCGTTTTGAAAACAGTCTGCAGCTCGCGGCCGGTTTTTTCCGCAACCGAGACCCCATCAATTTTCCCGTCTTTATTTTCATATGTAAACATCGCATACTCTATTTTTTTAGCATCTAATATGCGCATGGCATTCGTCTTCCCCTTTGCCATAACTCTTCTCCTCTCCAACACGTTCTCATCCGTCTTTCTCATTGAGACTTTAGAATATCCTTATGAATCCAGATTGCCGCCTGACAGCCTTCTCCCATCGCAATCGTTACCTGTTCCGAATGAACAGCAATGTCACCGGCAGCCCAGACGCCGTGGACATTCGTCATTTTTGTGCGCGGATCGGTTAAAATATGCTGATTTTCCAACAATTCAACCCCAAGCTGACTCGCCAGCTCTGACTTGACCTCATTGCTGCCAAAGGCAATAAACGCCCGTGTTCCCTCAACCTTTTCTCCATTTTCCAGTAAAAAACCTTCAAGCTGTGAACCGGAAGCAAGGACCTCTTTAATCGGAACATTCCAGTACTCGACATTCAAACTTTCTAGCTTTTCCATATCGGATTCCTTTAGCGGCTCTTGTTCATGGTTGATGTAAACAAGTTCATCCGTCCAATACGAAAGCGTCTTTGCCATGCCCGAACCGGTCCGCCCTGAGCCAATAACAATGGCTTTCTTTCCTTTTACCTCATAGCCATCACAGTCTGGACAGACATACACACTAATTCCGAGACATGGATACAAATTAGGGAAAGGCGGAATCCGATCCATAACCCCTGTGGCCAGTACAATCCGCTTCGCCGTATACGTTTTTCCATCTGAAGCAGCAATATGAAAGACACCATCGATTTCACGGGCTGTCTCTGCCTTTTCTTGTAAAAAATGAACCCCAAGCCGTTCTGCCTGCTGTCTTCCGGTCTCACGCAAATACTGCCCGCTCACCCCGTCCGGATAACCTAAAATATTATGATAGCTGCGGCATATAGCTGAGCGCCCGTCAGCCGCATCAATCACCAGCACCTGATGCATATACCTTCCTAATTGAATCGCACATTGCAATCCGGCAATTCCCCCGCCAATAATAATACAATCATAACTCACAAAACCCATCCTCCTTTTTTAAGGCTATTTTTATTAGCCTACCCAAAAGGAGCGTGAGAAACGATATTATTTCGCCGGTTTTATTTTTTTCAAAAGCTGATTTAACACTTCTGAGAATACGAGCCCAACCGCGATTGCCCCTGAAATTAACAGCACCTTCGCTGCCAGCTGCAAAGCGGCATTATAGTCATTAATAACAAAATGACGCATCGCATCATAGGCAAGGCCTCCGGGAACTAAAGGAATGATTCCAGCCACATTAAAGATAATAATCGGTGCCTTATACCAACGCGCAAAAAAGCCACTGATGATCGCAATAATAAAGGAAGCGATAATCGATGCTGGGACAGAGTCAACATCCCGGTACTCAACAAGTAAAAAATAAAACATCCAGCCTACCATACCAATAAACCCACATTGAAATAATGTATTTCTCGGGGCATTAAAAAGAAGGCCAAAGGCTGCAGAGGCAATAAAACTCGTAACAAGCTGGGAAATCAGCATCGAAAAACCCTCTCTTTCCTAAAACAAAAATACGAGCGCTACCCCGGCTCCAATCGCAATCGCTGTCAAGGAGGCATCTGCGCCCTTCGTTAAACCGGATATTAAATGGCCGGCAATTAAATCGCGCACTGCATTAGTAATCAAGAGACCAGGTACGAGCGGCATAACGGAGCCAATAATGATCTTATCCATCTCACTGCCTAATCCGGAGCGGACCGCTAACAGGGCAATCAGCCCAATCGCAAAGGAAGCCATAAACTCAGAAAAAAAGCGCACCTTGAGCAAACTTTGAAACCAGCTGTAAATCCCGTAACCCGCCCCTCCGGCTGCCAGCGCCGGAATAAGGTCCACAAGGCTTCCTTTAAACATAATCAAAAAGCAACCGCTTGCTAAGGCAGCAGCAATAATTTGAATCCAAAGGGGATAAGTCCAGCTTGATTTTTCCGCTTCCCTTAATGCTTCTAGCGCCTCATTTGGCGTCAATCCCCCTGAACTTATTTTCCGGGAAATACTATTTACAGTTGTAATTTTGAGCAAATCAGTTGTCCGCTCTTCCACACGAATCAGCTTTGCCGGAACCTCCCCATCGATTGAAAAAATAATCCCGGTCGGCATGACAAAGCTATGTGAATCGTGAACACCATAGGAAGCAGCAATTCGTTTCATTGTATCCTCGACACGGTTTGTTTCTGCTCCGCTTTTCAACATCATTTCACCAGCGAGGAGACAAACCTGTACGACATCATAAATATATTTATCCATATGACTCACTTTATCTCACCATCTTCAGTTCAATCCCTCTATAGACCCAACTTTACCACTGAATGCCGGAAATTTAAATGGGGGTCTGAACTCCGCAAGACAAATGTTCCCATTACAAAACAGCTTCCGAAGACCTTTCGAATTGTTCCCTTTTTCTTAACTATCATTATATTTACAAACTCCCCCCGTATTGTTGTCATAGGGCTCGCAAATGAGCATAATGAAGAGTAGGTCTTATAACTTAGATTTCTAGAAGGAAGTGTAAAAGGTGAAAGGGATATTCAAGAATTATCAAGCCTCAATCCTGCTCTTAGCGGCGATTTTGCTCGGCGGCGCGGCAGGAATTATTTTCGGTCCGAAAACAGCTGTCGTCAAACCATTCGGGGATCTATTCCTGAATTTAATGTTTATGATCATTGTTCCGCTCGTATTTTTCAGCATCGCATCAGCAATCTCTAATATGAACGGAATGAAGCGGCTCGGGAAAATTATGGCTAGTATTTTCCTTGTCTTTCTTTTTACAGCGCTCGTTTCAGCCGTTATTGGCTATATTGGTACGACCATTATTAACCCACTCGAAAATACCGATACCACACGCATTAAGGAAATGATGGAGTCAGTCGAAGTGGAAGCACCTGAAGAAGAGATAACCGTACTCGGACAACTCGTCCATACCTTTACTGTTAATGATTTCAGCGCTCTACTGTCAAAAAGCAATATGCTGCAGCTAATCGTCTTTGCACTACTGTTTGGTCTCGCCACGGCACTAGTCGGGGAAAAGGGAAGACCTGTAGCTAACTTCCTGACTTCCGGAACCGCCGTGATGATGAAAATGATCCAAATCATTATGTACTACGCACCAATCGGGCTTGGCTGTTACTTTGCC
>CALGSR010000491.1 GCA_937902115.1 uncultured Bacillus sp.
AAAAACAGCAGAAGCCGGTTATAAACTGCCTGCTAATGCAATCGATGTTGCAGCCCTGGCGCAAAAACTGGGTGTTGCCGCTGATGCCGTACAAATCGAAATCGCGGTGAATATCGTGACTCCAAGTAGTGTGCAAGATGCGATTACGAAAAATCAATTAAATCCGGTTTCGCCTGTAATTGAATTCACGGTGAGAGCAGTTGCCGGTGATAAAGCGGTAGAAATAGATAAATTCTCAACTTATGTCAAACGGACAATCGTTGGCAACAAAACTTTCAATCCTGACCGTACGGCAGTTGTTCGTCTAAACGGTGATAAGATTCAGAGTGTTCCAGCGGTATTTAACGGAAACGAAGCAACAATTTTCAGCAGAGATAAATCAAAGTATGTGATTGTTGAAAACGACAAAACTTTCGCTGACATCGATAATGGCAAGAACTTTGCAGAATATCATATCGAAAAATTAGCTTCCAAATATATCATTTATGGAAAATCTGAAACAAGCTATGCGCCAAGCGTTGCGATTACGCGCGGTGAGTTTGCTGCATTGATTTCACGTTCATTTGGCTTAACAGCGCAAAATCCAACGGAATTGAAATTTCCGGATACACCGAATACAAAAGCAGTTAACCAAAACGGCGAAATTAACGCGGCAGCTGAAGCAGGGATCATCAATGGGTATGGCGATGGAAACTTCCGTCCGGACAAGCCGATCAACCGTGCTGAAGCAGCGATCATGATTGCTAAGGCGATGGAATATGTGAATGTGGCCCAGTCTAAATATGATCAAACGAAAAAGCTTGCTTCATTCACAGATGATGGTGCTATCGGAGTAACCAGCCGTGCAAGTGTGGAAAAGGTATACCAAGCAGGCATTATGAGCGGATTTGCTACTGGCGAATTTGGTCCGGACAAACCAATGCAACGTGACCAAATGGCAGTTGTTCTTGAAAAAGTGCTAAAAGCTGCAGAATTCATTAACTAATTTTCAAGAATCAGCGTGACCATCCCGAATACTGTCAAACGGGTACACACTATTACGATAACGAAAAGGGTCTGACACCAAAACAGGAGTCAGGCCCTTTTATTTTGGCTGGACCGAGGAATAACTGTACTCGGTGCGAATCAGGGAATCCGCCATTCCTTCAATCTTTCGGATACCGCTTTTTAAACCCTTCATTTTTTTGCTTGCTAAAAATGACATCTGTGTTGTTGCGTCCGGTATTTTGTAAACGGACATCAATGTCGATGGAATGAATCGTGTCCTTTTCCAATGGGATAAGCCCGTCCTTTTCTACCTTTTTCCATGCGTGATTATCATATCGATAGGCGGTTGCCGAAAGGTCAAAGAGGTCGAGCTTCTTTTTTCGTCCATATTCATAGGCAACACGGATTTCTTTTTCAATTGTATCAGCTACTGCTTTCTCAAGCTCTGCTTTTTTCATATTAGTTTTTGTCATTTGCAAACTGCCTTTAATCTTCATCTTAATATTGAAACGAAGCTTTCCGTTTTCCATGAAAGGCTTTGCTTTTGTTTTTTTATCAAAAACAATAACGGAAAGATAATGCGAATCATGGGGAGAAAGAACGACGAGGTCACGGATAAAATTCCGCTCCACGCCTCGTGCTCCTTGAAAGTATTTCTTAGGAACAATATCCAACAATGTATTTTGATGAATCACTGCGACATCCTCCATCGACAGATTCTTGAGCTTTCCCTTTTGACCAGACCATTGCTCTGTGATTTTCACTACCGGCAGCGCCACCTGATGGCTTGGTTCATCGGTATGAATAATCAAAGTTCTTAAATCAATCGGCTCAATAAGAGAGGTTTGCTGATAATTTTCCATCGGATCGCTTAATTTTGAAAAAGCCAAAGGGATGTTGTCTAGGGGTTCAATGAGCATCACATCTTTTAACGAATTCTCCGTCACAAAAAAGTAGGTTCGGTATCTTGTTTCACGAAAACGGTCAAGAAAGTCGGCGATATCCTTCACCGCACCTTTTTCGGCCGCTTCCTTTGTAACAATGACATAAGAAAGATGACCCCAAAATACTCTTCGGTCAACGGTATGGTAGAGATTGAAAATAGCATCTTCCATCGTCTTTCCCATTGCCCTTCCCACCTCTGACTGTTGCACAGAACCGGGGCCGCCGCCGCTATCCAGTTTGGCTAATCCTTGCAAATTAATGATCTGGACAAAGACCTCCACATTGCCATTTTCTTTATAATCGATCCCAACTCCATTTGCGTACAAAAGTTGCTCTGGTTCATGATGATCCCAGCATCCTGATAAAATTAGACAAGAAATAATCAATAATAAAATCGTTCTTTTTTTCATCAAAGATTACTCCTTTTTCTTCGTCATGTCCTTTGAAATGATTGGATTGAGTCTGGATGTGTCTAGCTTGCTTGGAATACGGATAA